>JBBQLS010000094.1:0-13504 GCA_038328115.1 Chitinophagales bacterium | reverse complement strand
TCATCGCCCGATTTTAAAAGTTTAACTACAGCATCAATGGCCGCCAATCCGCTGCCAAATGCTACGCCAACTGTTCCTTTTTCAAGTTGTGCAATAATGGTTTCTAAAGTACCTCTTGTAGGATTGTTGCTACGGGCATAATCATAACCTTTGTTTACACCGGGTGCTTCCTGCACATAGGTACTGGTTTGATAAATGGGAACACTGATTGCTCCGGTTAATGGATCTACTGGAATGCTGTGGATCAGTTCTGTTGCGTTGCTCATCTGTTTAGTTTTTTAATGTTGATGAATGATTGTTATACAGGCTCTGTACAATCACTTATCAAGTGAGCAACCTTATCGGAGGAGGGATTTAATTCTATTGTTCTCGACTTCGCTCGAACATGCACGGGGTTCTTCGACTCCGCTCAGAATTAAAAAAGCTCATCCGACCAATCAGATGAGCTTTAAATATGTTGAAGTATTTTGTTAAGCTTTGAATCTGACTTATCTGTCCCCGATAACCATCGGGGTTGGAATTGGCACCTTTCCTTATTGTCATCCCGAAGGAATAAATAAAGTAGGTTGTCAAGGTTTCATCGGGCCATTACCCTCTACCTTTCTTGATAAGTGATATTAAAGAACTGATACAAAGATATTGGCGAAAGTTTTAAATTTCCAAATAAAAATTGCACAATAATTTTAAGGAAACAGCAAATCCATTACAGTAAAGGGTTTTAAGGAAAAATTATTTTACATTTTTCCGCATCCATTCTTCTTGCGAAGTCGCCAATTGATCTAATGTAACTTGCTGAGCAATCTTTTCCTGGCCTTTGATGATGGATTTGGTTACCATGCTGTGTTCAATCACTTCATCTTCCTTCATGCCCATCATTTTCATAAGCGGAATAAGTTTATCGCTGCCAAAATGTTTAAACAAAGGTTCATCCAAGGCACTGTAAACAGCAATTTTTTCACCAGTCCAGTTTTTTATAAGGGTTGTTTCTTTTTCGTGTAACGGATAATGCTCTGTAAATACGGGCACTTTGCCCTGTAGTTTGGAGGTATGAACATGACGGGCTTCTATAACCCGTTCTTCATCTAATTCCTGCCGCTTAAAGTATGACTTGAATGCTTCCACTGTATTGGGAAACCAGCAAATAAAAATAGTGTCGGGTTTTTCTTTTGCCAAATCGGCACAGGCTTTCATTTTGGCTGCCGTTGATACATAGGCACGGTCAGTAAAAACATGGTTGTCATCATCGGCATCCTTATTGCCAAATAAATTAAATAGCATAAGTAAAATTGAATGGCAAAATTACAGAACAAATGCATTAAAACACTTTTAAGTCCGAAGGACAGGTATGATTGTAGTGAATGGCGGATTTTTATGAGTCCCCAAACCCCGAATGGGTGACATGTCACCCATTCGGGGTTTGGGAAGCGTTTATTTTTTTGTTTACTATAAGCCTAACATCCCTTCGGGATTTAAAATACCTATTATGAAACAATGTTGCCCAACAAATCAACGTGCAATTTGTTATTACCTTTGCAGTAAGTAAATAAATAATGGCGAAAGTAAAAAAAGCTTCTTTTGAAGATATTATTGATAAAGATTTTATAGAAGTATTTGGGGCACGGGAACATAACCTGAAGAATATTGATATTAAAATTCCAAAAAACAAATTGGTTGTTTTTACCGGGGTAAGTGGCAGCGGTAAATCGTCACTTGCATTTGATACCATTTATAATGAAGGACAACGCCGTTATATGGAAAGCTTTAGTGCTTATGCCCGCCAGTTTGTGGGCGATATGGAGCGGCCCGATGTTGACAAGATCACGGGTTTGTCTCCTGTAATTTCCATCGAACAAAAAACCACAAACAAAAACCCACGGAGTACAGTTGGTACGGTTACGGAAATTTATGATTTTCTACGTTTGCTGTATGCCAGGGTAGGCGAGGCTTACAGCTATAACACCGGAAGAAAGATGGTGAAGTTCAGCGAAGAGGAAATTGTAAGCAACATCTTTGAAAAGTTTGAGAATAAAAAGATCAGTTTGCTTGCACCGCTAATCAGGGGTAGAAAAGGACATTACCGTGAATTATTTGAGGACATTCGCAAAAAAGGATATTTAAAAGTGAGGGTTGATGGAGAAGTGATGGATCTGAAACCAAGGATGCAGCTTGACCGTTATAAAATTCATGATATAGAAGTAGTGATTGACAGGATGGCTGTAACCGATGATATGAAAGTGAGGTTGAGCCAAAGTGTACAAAAAACCTTGCAACTGGGTAAAGAGTTAATGTTCCTGTTGATCAACGACGATGATAAAGTGGTACAGTATAGCAAACAGCTTATGTGCGAAGAAACCGGCATCAGTTATGAAGAACCATCGCCCAATGCATTTTCTTTTAACTCTCCCTATGGTGCCTGCCCAACCTGCAGGGGTTTGGGAAATGTGTATACCATTGATATGGATGAAGTGCTGCCCGACACATCTAAAAGCGTTACGGAGGGGGGCATTGCGCCGCTGGGAGAAGAAAGAGATGCCAGTGTTTTTCAGCAGGTGGTTGCTTTTGCAAGAAAGCATAAGATCAACTTAAATAAGCCAGTAAAAGAATTACCAAAGCCCCAGCTTGATTTACTTTTATATGGTGATCTGGGTATTAACCCGGAATTGCAACTCGATATGAGTGATGATTCTGTTCCCGAAATATTTACCGGCAGTTACGAAGGTATTATTCCCATGCTGAAGCGTTGGTTTAGTTCTACGCAAAGTTCTGAGATGTTACGAACCTGGGTTGAAGGTTATATGCAGCTTGCTACCTGCACATCCTGCGACGGCGCAAGATTAAAAAAAGAAAGTCTCTGGTTTAAAATTGATAAAAGAAATATTGCCGAGCTTAGCAATTTAAATTTAGATAACCTGGCTGCCTGGTTTGATGGTATTGAATTGCGCCTGAGCGATAAACAAAATGCTATTGCCAAAGATGTATTAAAAGAGATAAGAGAGCGGTTACAGTTTTTACTGGATGTTGGGCTTACTTATCTTTCTCTTAACCGCCCTTCTAAAAGCCTGAGTGGTGGCGAATCGCAGCGGATAAGACTTGCCACGCAAATAGGTTCTCAACTGCAGGGCATTACTTATATTTTAGATGAGCCCAGTATTGGTTTGCATCAGCGGGATAACCAGCGGTTGATAGGCGCATTGCAAAACCTGCGTGACATAGGTAACAGCGTTTTGGTGGTAGAACATGATAAAGACATCATGCTGGCATCTGATTATTTGGTTGACATAGGCCCCAAAGCCGGTAAGCATGGCGGCGAAATTGTTGCCATGGGTACGCCGCAAACGATACTGGATTCCAATTCGGAAACTGCTCAATATTTACTGGGTACAAAAAGTATAGCTGTACCCAATGAAAGAAGAAAAGGTAATGGAAAATTTATTGAATTAAAAGGAGTGAAGGGAAATAATTTACTGAATGTAAACGTGAAATTTCCGCTGGGTAAATTAATATTGGTTACTGGTGTGAGTGGAAGCGGTAAATCTACCTTGATAAATGAAACACTTTATCCTTTGCTGAATAAGTTTTGCTACAATTCAAAGGCAAATCCTTTGGAATATACATCCATAAAAGGTTTGGAGCAGATTGATAAAGTGATTGAGATTGACCAAAGCCCTATTGGCCGTACACCAAGAAGCAATCCGGCCACTTACTGCGGTTTCTTTACAGATATCAGGACGTTATTTGCCATGGTGCCTGAAGCAAAGATCAGGGGCTATAATGCCGGCCGTTTTTCATTCAATGTAAAGAGCGGCAGGTGCGATGTTTGCGAAGGTGGCGGCATGCGTGTGATTGAAATGAATTTTTTGCCTGATGTACATGTGCATTGCGAAAAATGCAATGGAAGAAGATACAACCGGGAAACACTGGAAATTCGCTATAAAGGAAAATCTATCAGCGATGTACTGGATATGACGGTTGATGAAGCGGTTGAATTTTTCCAGGCTGTGCCATATATCTACCGTAAAATAAAAGTATTGCAGGATGTAGGACTTGGTTATATCACCCTGGGCCAAAGTGCTGTAACACTAAGTGGTGGTGAAGCACAACGGGTTAAACTTTCAACAGAGCTGGGAAAAAAAGATACCGGTAAAACATTTTATATACTGGATGAACCTACTACCGGGCTTCACTTCCAGGATATTAAACTGTTGCTGGAAGTAATAAATAAATTGGTTGACAGGGGTAATACTGTTTTGGTAATTGAACACAATATGGATGTAATAAAAGTGGCCGACCATATCATCGACATTGGCCCCGAAGGTGGCGATGGGGGCGGCAGGGTTTTATTTGAAGGCCTGCCGGAAGACCTGGTAAATGTAAAAGACAGCTTTACCGGAAAATATTTAAAACCTGAACTGCATTAAAATTATGCTGTCAAGCCTAAGCCTGTCGAAGGCGGTGTGATAATAGAGCCGGTTTCGATGCCGTATTGACGGCACTAATGACAAGTATTTTAAAGGTTGATAAACAATTTTTTGCAAAATTGAAATTAGCCACTAAGACTCTAAGACACTAATGAAAATGCGTAGCATTTTTCTACTTCGTGCCTTCGTGCCTTCGTGGCAAACCCTTTTCTCAGCGAAGCTGAGAAAAAAAATCTCATTGTCATTTGCAAAGAGCATAAAACATTTTTATGAGTGCCTCAACCTGACAGCCTTTGGGGAGTATATTTAATGTTTAATTGTGTAAAATAAAAAAATCCATGTCTCATAAACATGGATTTTTCATTTAAAAAAAAGCGTAAAAGATGTCAACGAAATTTAAAGATTGTGGTTTCAGGGGTAATCTTTGAATATAAAAATACTCATAGCTCCTCTTTGGGGTCAAACTTCTGTTGTATCATTTTACACTTAAAAAGATAATTAACTATTTAAAAATTTCAAAAGCAATAATCAGGCAGGCGGTAAAAACCAGTACTGCTTTGTACGATCCCGGATTTAGCTGATAATTGTTACTCATGTTTTTATTTTTAAATTATTATGTTAGTATACTGATGGGCACCTGGTTTGTCTTAACGCCGAATTCTGATTGAGCTGTCCCAGGCGTATGCCTAATTTTAATACCACTGAAAAATAAGTATCTCCATTCTTATTGTCGCCGCGTTGATTACCGGCAGGAAACCTCGTCATGCCCGGAAAAATAATTGGCTGTACTTTGTCGGATAATTTGGTAGCCAAAACCGCATCGCTGGCCGATAAGTATTTACTGAAATTATTAGGGTCAATATAATTTTTACTCACATCATCTATATAATCGGTAAATGTTTTCCTGTATAAAAGTTCTGTACTCAGGTTTATGCGTTCAGATGCATAGTATTTCAGGCCTGCACCAATGGGTATGTTTATCTGTGTTAATTTGTATGGCTTTACATCGGGGTATTCAGCCATGCCCTGTCCTTCCAGCCTTAATGGGTGCAGTTCGTACCAGGTTTTATTTCCGGCTGCATCAGTTAACGAACCCTTTGGATTGAAATGGAAAACACCCACGCCAATTAATGCGTAAGGCCTTAATTTAGGTTGGTATTCCTTGTCTCTCCGCAACATCATGGTAGGGAAGAGTTCCAGCGCAACGTATCCTTCCAGCACCGTTGTTTTAAAATCAAGATTACGTTGTTTGCGATACAATTCATTTATACCTGTGGTATTAATAATATCGTCGCTTCCTTCAAGATAAGTAATATCAGCAGCAAGCCTTACACCCAGCCAGTCTTTTGGATAAGCCGTTACAAAAATACCTTTCATCATTTTTGTAAACTGAAGATTAATGTCTTTAATATCGTTGGTGCCTTTGCCGGAATTGCCTCCCAGATCGCCTAAAAAGAAGCTTGGGCCGAAGTTTAAACCAACTTCCCATTTAACTTTTTGACCGCCGAACATAAATGCCTGTGAATATGAATTGGAGAGAATAGTGAAGCTTAATAGAAGCAGCATAAAACGCTTTTGCACAAATTTGTGTAAATATGGCTTCATCAGAAATCAGGTTTAGTCTTTCGAAATTATTGGATATTGGTATGGTAGGGACAGAAACCTGCTCGTAACTGGAGGATAAAATGTACAAACCACGAATTTAAAAACGGGAAACAGTTAAAGATATTGCCCAGGTTGTAAATTATTTATTCAGTATCATTTCTATATGAGGAATGCCATCTTCCAGGTATTCGTTGCTGCATTGTACAAAACCGAACGACTGATAAAAAGCAGTCAGGTAAATCTGGGCACCAATCTTTATAGCTGTACAGTTAAATTCGCTGAAACCGCGTCTGATGCTCTCTTTCATTAGCTGCCTGCCGGCACCTGTCTTGCGGTATGCAGGCGAAGTTACCACCCTGCCAATGCTGGCTTCGGTATAGGAAATTCCCTGCGGAATTATACGTGTGTAGGCAACCAGTTTCTCATCATCCCAACCACAGAGATGAAAAGATTTTTGATCTTTATCATCGGCATCCTGGTAAACACAGTTTTGTTCTACTACAAAAACTTCATTTCTCAACTGCATAATACTGTATAGTTCAGAAGCAGTCAATTCATCAAATTTTTTAAAAATCCAGTTTAATTGCATAAGCCTCCTCTATCTCCCCCGAAGGGGGAGGAAATTTTGAAGATAAAAGTGGAGATGATGTTTTGCATAAAAAATAATTTAAAAAATTAAAAGTTGCCCTTTCGAGTTCCCTCTCTTTTGGAGAGGGGTTGGGGTGAGGCCTTACAGACTCTTTTTTCCATTTTCCATTTTAAATAACATTACTGCTGCAATTGATTTGGCTCTTGTTTTGGCCAGGGCAGCAATCTTTCCTTCAAACAAATCATCTATTGTTGATGTGAATAAATGTATCCAGCTATCAAAATGAATTTTTTGTAACGGCATCTTATTATTAAGGTCATAGTGTACTTCCATTGCATTCTTTGTATAAACAGGATTGTCAAGCAATATTGTTTCCCAAAAATCAACAATCAGCGGAATGTGTTTTTCCCAGTTCATCTTTACAACTTCCGTAAAAATAAAACCAATGGTTTTATCAGCTTTTACTTTTTCATAAAATTGCAGCACCATTCTTTCTATGTCAGCCCTGTTGCTTATATCTGCTTTCATCCTGTTTATTTTAGAAAAGGTAAAATGTCTTTAATGCTCACCGGTTTTTGCTGGTCATCTATTTCTATCACAATGCAATAACCAATGGCACCACCGGCTTTGGTTACGGCATCCACTAATTTTTGCTGGTCGCTTTGCATTCTTTTTCCATCAAAGGCGCTCCAGATTTCTTTGGTACATAAACAGCCCTGTGTTGGTGTAAGCGGATAGTAAGGTTTCTTTTTATAATATTCAGGATTTACTGTTGTGCCATGTGCAATAATTTCTGTGCGTCCGGCCTTGCCGGCATAATAAGCTTCGTAAAAAGGGTAATAATTTTTCCAGGAAACCGGTAGCAAAAACCGGTAATTATCGCCGAGCGATTTTGTTACAGAATCGCTTACATCAGTAGAATGTTCGAAAGGCAAAACCATTTGTATATTGGTAGTAGGGCCAATAAAACTGCCCTGCGAAACCGCAAAACCAAAAACTTTAAACATGCCCTGCGGCGTATTTCCATTGGTAAGATAACCGGGCATGTTGGTGCCACTGCGTGCCAGTTGCGGAACAGCAAAATATTTTCCGGCAGCATCTTGAATAAACTTGCCATCTTTGCCTCTTACCATTACAAGGCCCGGATAATTTCTGTTCTTTCGCTGAAAACTATAAATAACCATTTCGCCTGGAAGAAATGTAGCTGCCAGCAAATCGATTACTGGCGGATGTTTTACGGCATTAAGTGAAAGCTTGTTTTTTAAAACGGTAATAAAAGGTATTTCTGTTGCAGTTCCCGCTTTTAGCTGCATTTCTTCCATGCGTTTTAATAAAACCTGCCTGTAGGTTTCAGCCTTATTATTTAAAAAAAGATATTCGCTGCACATGGCAAATAACTTAGGATCGTTGGTTTGCTTTGCCAATGATACAGCCTGTGGTACAAAATTGTTCGGGTAAAGAGCGTATATCAATTGCAGGATTACCTTCTGAAAACCATTGCTCCTGTATTCAACAGAATCCATGACAGAGCGTATTCTTGCATCAATAAAAGGAGTTTTGTAATTCAAAAGCTCCATCGCATCAAAAGCATCCTGCCAGTTCTCTTCAGTGCTATCCGTTAAAGGAAGCAATAAATTTTTACCGATGCTGTTGCTTACCAGGTATTTATATTCGTTGGCTCTTGCTTCTTTTTTAGTGTTGGCGGCATAGAGCGGTTTTTCTGTTTGTGCCAACGTGTTCAAACACAAAAAAATATTTGTGGCAAAGGCAAAAAAGAAAATCTTTATCATACCTGCAAAGTAAATCAAAAAAAAACATCCTGCCATTTGGCAGGATGCATATTATAATAAAGCGTTTAATTTTTAAGGAACATGTACACCTAAAAATACCTGTATTTTATTAAAGGCATCCGTATAAGTGGCGGCGTCCCAATCGCCATGTCCGCCAGTTGGATACAATACATACTGATTGGGAACAAGAAAAGAAGATAACCTTGTGGCCAAAGCCTGTGATTGTCTTGTTGCATTTACCAAGGGGTCTAAACCGCCTTGTAAAATAATGGTTGGACTACTGGTTGCTGTAACTTGTACAATCGGGCTCGATTGCTGATATAAAGTGGGATTTGTTGTGGGAGTGCCACTCATTAAAGCAGCTATAGCCAGTTGCGGATAAGCTCCCGGGTTGTTGTAAAGATCAACCATATCAGTGGGGCCAAAGAAATCGACCACGGCTTTTACTTTTACCGGCGAAGCATATTTATAAGAATGTAACAATGCTAAGTGCCCGCCTGCACTAGCTCCCATCATAATAAATTTATCACTAACCAGGTAAATTGCACGGTTGCTGTAAATGAATTCAACTGCAGCTTTAACATCATATTCCTGAGCAGGAAAAGGATTGGTTGAAGGTAGCGCAGCCAGACGGTAATTGATATTAAAAATGGCATAATCAGGCAGGCGCTTTTTCAATGTGTCAATAAATGTAAGATTAAAATCTGCTTTGTCTCCGCCTGTCCAACCGCCGCCATGAATTATAACTAAAACTTTTGTGCTTGCCGTACTCCTGTTGGCAGGCAGGTATATGTCCATTTTTTGTTTGGCATCGGTGCCATAGCTCACATCAGGCATTATTTTTTCTGCTACCGGCGTCGAGGCAGGAGTTGTATCAGTTTTGCTGCAGGATGTAAATAATATTAAAAACCAAAAGGTTATGGGAAACAGGTTTTTTACTTTCATAAATTTTTAATTGAGTTTAAAATTACACTTTATTGCATCTAAATGACAAGCTTTTTTTAAAACGAGGGGCATCTGTAAATTTTTTAACTTTTATAAAGGAATCTGGAGTTGCCTGATATACTAATATTTAACTGTTGCGCTAATGAAGAAATATTTTGACAACGGAGAATTGTCTTCTATGTGTAATCCTATGTTACTATTGTGTCTCACATAGCACAACGTGTTAATATTTGTATTTATCCTTCCATAGCATTTTTAGAAATTTACGCAACTCCTCTTCCCGTAAATTTTTACCAGGCTCAAAAAAAGCGGTGCCGCTAATGGCATCTGGTAAATATTCCTGCGGCGAAAAATTGTTTTCGTAATTGTGAGAATATTCGTAGCCCTTTCCATACCCTTCTTTCTTCATCAGTTTGGTAGGTGCATTGCGTATGTGAAGTGGCACCGGTAGATCGCCATGGGTTTTAACTGCACTCATGGCCGCTCCAATAGCTACTGTGGCTGCATTGCTTTTGGCACTGCTGGCTAAATAAATAGCACACTGCGAAAGTATCAACTGCGACTCCGGATAACCAATTTTATTTACGGCATCAAAAGTTGCATTGGCAAGCAATAAAGCATTAGGATTTGCATTGCCAATATCTTCACTCGCCAGTATCAACATGCGGCGTGCAATAAATTTTACATCTTCGCCACCTTCAATCATTCTTGCCAAATAATATACGGCCGCATTGGGATCACTGCCGCGTATGGATTTTATAAAAGCAGAAATGATATCGTAGTGTTGTTCGCCCTTTTTATCGTAAAGTGCAATACGTTGCTGGGCAACATGCATCACTAATTCATCAGTAACGGCCCCCTCTAGCTCCCCCAAAGGGGGAGAACTACCACGTTCTATGGTCTCGGCTACCAACTCTAGTAAATTCAGCAATTTCCGGGCATCACCACCAGAGATATTTATAAGAGCTTCGGTTTCTTTCAGCTCTATTTTTTTTGTTTTTAAAACCTCGTCGTTTTTTATTGCGTGTTGCAGTAGTGTAATCAGGTCTTTTTCATCAAGCGCTTTTAAAATATAAACCTGTGTTCTGCTGATCAAGGCACTGTTAACTTCAAAGGATGGATTTTCTGTAGTTGCACCAATTAATGTGATGATACCTTTTTCAACGGCACTCAGCAATGCATCCTGCTGGCCTTTATTAAAACGATGTATCTCATCAATAAATAAAATAACATTGCTTTGTTTTTTAGCCAGTTCAATTACTTCCCTTACTTCTTTGACGCCCGATGAAATGGCACTGAGCGTATAAAACGGAACCTGTAATGTTTGTGCAATAATATTGGCGATGGTTGTTTTACCAACACCCGGCGGTCCCCACAAGATCATGCTCGGTACTTTACCGTTTTCTATAGCTGTGCGTAAAATGCTTCCTTTGCCCGTCAGGTGTTGCTGACCTGCAAGTTCATCCAATGTATTTGGGCGAAGACGTTCGGCGAGGGGAGGAAGATTCATTTCCTAAAGATACGGAGGTAAAATTTTATGGTAGAGGCTATTAAGTTTCTTGTCCGATTTTAGTTATTTCTTGCTGATAAATTTCCTTTTGTCTTTTCTTTATCAAAAGGAAAAGCACGAGTTGGGAACTAAGAATGAATAATCCATTTAGTATGAATACAGTATTTATCCATAACATAGTTACTGCTTGTGTATCTAATTTTCTGAATTCTTTGAGTTGTAAGACATGGCTAATAACGGAATAAGTACTGAAGCAGCGTAGAAAAATAGATAATGCAAACAAAATACTAATTATCCAAAAGTATAAAGACTTGATATTTGTGTGCCACTTGTTTTTTGAGTAGACTGAAATTAGTGAAATATTGTTTATACAATTCGCAATCGAAAAGACGCCCAGCAAAAGAATTGAAATGACAACAAATTGCCCTATTGCATTATTTGTAAGTCTATGGTATGATATATAAATACCGGTAACTAAAGCAAAAGAGATCAAGCCTGCTTCAGCAATATTAGAAACTTTAAATATCGCTAAGAAAAATCTCATAGTTTTTTCAAATCCAGCTTTATCTGTAATTCCTCAAACTGTTTATCATCAATAGTTGAAGGTGCATCCAGCATCACATCTCTTCCAGAATTATTTTTAGGGAAAGCAATAAAATCACGAATGCTTTCGCTGCCGCCAATGATAGCACAAAGCCTGTCGAAGCCGAAAGCAAGACCACCATGGGGCGGTGCGCCATATTCAAAAGCGCCGAGCAGGAAACCGAATTTGTGTTGCTGTTCCTCTGCATCCATACCCAATGCGGCAAACATTTTTTCCTGTAATTCTCTTTGGTAGATGCGGATACTGCCACCGCCAAGTTCATTGCCATTCAGGATCATATCATAAGCATTGGCCTTGATGTTGGCATAAGGATGCTCCAGGTATTTATCTAAATTTTCAACCTTTGGCGAATTGTTGATCATCGTATCAATATCAGAAGGTTTGGGGCTGGTAAATGGATGATGTCTTGCAACCCACCGGCCTGCGCCGCCGCCATCCTGATCTTCCAGGGCAAATTCAAACAACGGAAAATCTGTTACCCAAAGCAATTTAAATTCATCGGCCTTGCGCATACCTAACTGAGTGGCCATGTACATGCGTAAATCACTGATGGCTTTACGGGTTCTTTCTTCGGCGCCAGCCAAAATTAAAATTAGGTCGCCGGCTTTTGCATTGGCCGCAGTGGCAATGGCTTTTAGTTTGTCCTGGTTGTAAAATTTATCTACGCTGCTTTTAAAAGTTCCGTCGGCATTTACTTTAATAAACACCAAACCTTTCATGCCAATTTGCGGACGCTTTACCCATTCAGTAAGATCGTCTGTTTGTTTACGGGTATATTCGCTGCATCCCGGTACGGCAATGGCAACAACAGTTTCAGCTTCATCAAAAACTTTAAAGTCTGCACCGTTTATTAAATCCGCAGCATCTTTTTTATCAACAAAAACAGTAGCTGGCTTTTTTAAATTAAGTATGCTTATGTCGAAACGGATATCGGGTTTGTCGTTGCCATAACGCCACATGGCATCTTCCCAGGTCATGCGTTCCAGGGTTTCGGTGTAATCAATATTTTTTACATCTTTAAAAATCCGTTTAACCAAACCTTCAAACATGTTCAGAACATCTTCCTGATCAACAAAAGCCATTTCACAATCTATCTGTGTAAACTCAGGCTGACGGTCGGCACGCAGATCTTCATCCCTGAAACATTTTACAATCTGGTAGTAACGGTCGTAACCACTCACCATCAATAACTGCTTAAATGTTTGTGGCGATTGTGGTAATGCATAAAACTGCCCGGGGTTCATACGGCTTGGTACCACAAAATCTCGGGCACCTTCCGGCGTGCTCTTAATTAAAAAAGGTGTTTCAATATCCATGAAATTATTTTCGTGCAGATAATTTCTTGCACTGCGGTTTACCTGGTAACGCAGTTCTATATTTTTCTTTACGGCGTTTCTTCTCAAATCGAGGTAGCGGTATTTCATCCGTATATCATCACCACCATCGGTATCATCCTGTATGGTGAACGGAGGCACGGCAGATTTATTCAGTATTTTAAATTCAGTAACAGCAATCTCCACTTCACCGGTTGGTATGTTGGCATTTTTGCTGCTGCGCTCATTTACTTTACCGGTAACCTGTAAAACAAATTCACGGCCCAGCGGATTGGCATCCAGCTCAGCATTTAAAGCTTCCGAAAATAATAATTGCGTAATACCATAGCGGTCACGCAGATCAACAAAAGTAATGCTGCCGAATTTACGAACGGTTTGTACCCATCCGGCCAGGGATACTTCTTTGTTAATATCGGTTAATCTTAATTCGCCACAGGTGTGAGTTCTGTACATAATTGATATAAAATTGAGCGGCAAAGATAATGAAATAGAGGTGCTTCTGCTCGGTTGCCAGGTTGAAATGGGTATTTACAATGTCGTTTTCCGGAAAGAACGGTCTTTTTTTTTCTTGTTCTTTTTTGCTTCTCCAATCCTTCGACTACGCTCAGGAGAACCAAAAAAGGAGTCCGACAAAGGATTACATCCCCTTTGTCGGTAGGTTCCCTGATTTGGCTTTTGTGCTACTATGGCTTGTACATTAGTAATTCTA
>JBBQLS010000093.1:0-13530 GCA_038328115.1 Chitinophagales bacterium | reverse complement strand
ACAGTAAATGATCCGGTGGTATTAAACGCAAGCTTACCGGTTAACCAAACCATTTGTACCGATAAGGTAGCAACATTCTCTGTTGCTGTTACTTCAGGTACCGGCCCATTCACTTACTTATGGCAGGTGAGCATTGCTGGTGGAGCATTTGGAAATATTACTGATGGTGGTGTTTACAGCGGATCATCTACTGCAACCCTTACCATTACAGCACCACCGGTTAGTATGAGCGGTTATCAATACCGTGTAATTGTTAGCGGTGCTTCACCTTGTGCATCTGCCACATCAGCCGTAAGAACACTGTTGGTAAATCCTTTACCGGTAATTACCATTTCGCCAGTAACGAGCAGCTTGTTCCCAGGTATGACAACTACTTTAATTGCTACTGTAACTCCTAATCCGGTTGTTACTTATACCTGGATCAGGGATGGTGTTGTTTTATCGGGCACTTCACAAGGTGTATTAACCGGTATTGGAACCAGCTCACTTAAAGTTGATGTGGATGGTATGGGTCTTTATACTTTACGTGTTACCGATGTAAACGGATGTACCAATACATCTAACAGCGCTGTGGTTAAAGATTCTGCCAGTGGCAGATGCTTTATCTATCCTAACCCTAGTCCTGGTAAGTTCCAGGTAAGGTACTACAGTGTTGCAGGCAACAATAACCTTCCAAGAGGTATAGTTGTTTATGATGCCAAAGGCGACAGGGTGTACAATCAAAACTACACTATCGGAAGGCCTTACGACCGTATGGATGTAGATATGAGAGCATTTGGAAAAGGCTTATACTGGGTTGAGATCGTTGACCGCAACGGCAACCGTTTAAGTATGTGTCGCCTGATCATTCAATAAAAAATAACCTGACAGTTATACCAATCCCTCCCGGTTTTCCGGGGGGGATTTTTTTATACTAAAGAAAAGATGTGAACAGGGTGCATAATTTATTATAATAAACTTTCATTTTTCATTTATTAAGTTGTACATTAGATATGAACAATCTACCATAACTTAAATGGCTACTGCATGAATCAATTCTCCACTCAACTACATATTGGAAATAACAACTTTAAAAAGCAATTTTTAAGAATAAGTTTATTGTTATTTTTCATTTCCCACATCGGCATAAAAACAAATGCACAATGTGATGCAAACCCGGTTGCAAACCAAATTGTGTGTAACAATACTGCAACAACTGCCATTAATTTTACAGGCACAGGCACCACTTTTAACTGGGTTAATAATAACACGTCTATTGGCCTGGCAGCAAGTGGTACGGGTAATATTGCAGCCTTTACTGCTTTAAATGCTACGGCAACTGCTGTAACAGCAACCATTACGGTAACTCCGTCTAATGGAGCATGTACTGGCGCACCCATCAGTTTTACTATTACGGTTAATCCATCGCCAGTGGTAAATGTTACGCCGGTTATAAGTTGTGGGGGAATACCAGGTATAGGAGGTAATTGTATTCCACTAACAGCAAGTGGTAATGCAGATATTTATATCTGGTCGCCTTTAGCAGGGCTATATCAAAACTGCCAGGTAACTATAGCTTATGCAGGAAACAATTTAGCCGCAGTTTACCCAGCACCTTCTTTAAGTACAATATATACCGTAACCGGAACCATTACTGCAACGGGTTGCACCAGCGCTGCAACTGCACAGGTAAATAATACACCTCCTGCACCTGTCATAACACCAGCGTCGGTAAATATGTGCATTGGCGACCCGGCAGTAAAATTGAAGGTGGTTGCTGGTATTCCGGCAACACCTGCAGTATGGAGCCCGGCTGCCGGATTATTTAGAGATGCATTTGCTGTTATACCATATATTCCCGGGACGGCTGTAGATTCTGTATGGGTAAGGCCAATACCAGCCGGTGTTTATCCTTACCAGGTAACCACACAAGGGCAGGCTTTTCCGCTATGTACACCAACAACTAACTTTACAGCCACAAATGTTAATGCAACTGTTACATTTAATTTAAGAAATAATCACACATTCCCAATAAAATTAACGCAGATAGACAGCAGAACATTTACTGCAGCAACTTCAAATGTTACAGTTTATTACAAAGCCGGTGCAATCAACACTCCTCCCGGAGCTATTAGTGCCGCCAACGGTTGGAACCTGTTTGGTGTGGCAACTATTAACGGAAACGGAAGTTCTGTGCAGCCATTTCTCTCAAATTTATATCTGTTAATACCGGCAGGCACTACTTATGGTATATGTTTACAGGCCGTTACCGGTTTAAATGCTCCAAACCTTTCATATAGCGCTTTAATTGACGGTAATTATACCTTTAATGATGGCGGATGTGAATTAATTACAGGAACAAATATTGGGTATAGTGGTACTAATATTCCTGCGGCACCAACTACTGCACTCAGCGGCTTTGTTGGTGCTGTGCATTTTACCGATGCATCAACAACCTGCACATCACCGCCACGTACCGTAGTTGTTACGGTTAGTCAACCATATTCTATTAACACGCAACCGGTTAACCAAACATCATGCGTGAATAGTTCAGCATTGTTTACAGCAGGTGTTACCGGCACAGGCCCTGCAACTTTTCAATGGCAGGTAAGCACTAATGGAGGCTTAACTTTTAATAATGTTAATAACGTATCACCCTATAGTGGCGTGAATACGCCTACACTTGTAATAAACCCTGTATCGGCTGCCATGAACGGCTATTTATACAGGCTTTCTATCAATGGCGGGTCTGGAAGCTGTGGTACCATTTCCTCTGCAGCATTGTTAACCGTTGGGCAGGCATTTTCCATAACTACTCAGCCCGTTAACCAAACTTTGTGTGGTAGCGGTGTGGCCGTGTTTACAGTGGGAGTTACAGGCACGGGGCCATTTGCCTACCAATGGCAGGTAAGCACTAACGGAGGCGGCGTTTATACTAATATAGTTAATGCGGGACCGTATAGTGGTGTAAACACCGCTACACTTACCGTAGATCCGGCTACAGTAGCTATGAATGGCTATTTGTATAAAGTTGCTGTAAACGGCGGATGTTCGGTTGCCACATCATCTGCGGCTTTATTAACCGTTAACCCTCTGCCAACAATTGTTATAACAGCAAACCCTTTAATTATTGGCCCTGGGCAAAAAACTACTATATTTTCTACCGTAACACCAAACCCGGCTGCCACTTATACCTGGTATTATAATGGGGCGGTTTTAACGGGTGCTACTGCAGATACATTGCTGGTAAACTATGGTAGCGTGGGAGATTACCAGTTAAAGGTTACTGATGTTAACGGCTGTATCAATCTATCCAACATTATCAGCATTGCCAATTCATTTTCTTTTAACCTGTTTACATACCCTAACCCCAGTACCGGAAGGTTTCAGGTAAGTTATAACAGTCTGGTAAACAAAACAGTGCAACGGTCATTGATTATTTATAACAATTGGGGCGACAAAATCATTATCAAAAATTTTACCCAAACAATACCTTACCAAAAAGTAGATGTGGATGTACGTGCAAATGGCAAGGGCCTTTACTGGGTTGAGCTGAGAGATGGGTATGGCAGGAGGTTGGCGATTAGCAGGGTGGTGGTTCAGTAGGGGAAGATTCTTTCAAGAGTTAACAGCGTTTAAAAAACTGTCACCCCTAATCAACGTTAATTTCGCCCAAACCTGCAAAATGGCAAAGTGCCGTATATTTGTAAAATCAATATTATATAGCATACAAGACCAGCTATAAAAGTACCAGAATAAACCATAGATGTACTGGAATAACGTTTAGATGTGCCAGACTAACACGCAGGGGATAAGACTGACTTATAGAATGTGATTTTTTAATAAAAGGCGCTTTAGATTAAATTGGTACTTTACCATAAACCGAAAACCGGCAATTTGCCGGTTTTTATGCTGTTTGTTTTACTGCTGATGTGGTGGCTGGCCTGCATTATTCAGGCCTTTGGTGGATTATCGTCAACTTTTCCCCGCTTTTTTTTCCATGCTTTTTTACCTTACTAAAGCTGAACCGGTCTTTAAGTTCGGGCTTTTCTTTACAAAAGATGTATCAAATAATTTATGTAGGCACATAGCTTAAACTCTTTCAATTTTACATATATAACAACCGGCTTCGGCATTTCTTGCATGTAGATATTCAATTTCTGAATGTTGCTCAAAAGTTTCAACAATCAAATTATCGGCATCGGCATCGCCAACTAATTTTGTAAAAACCATTTTTTGTTCTTTAGAGTAACCAATCAAAGACAAAGGAAAATTTTCTTTATCAGCTTTAATTTCAGGTGGAAAACGGTAAATATCTTTATATGCTTCAACGTCCATTTTATGAATAAATACGGGACCTTGTTGATTATAGACATTATCAATTTCAAAAGGGGTATGACTAAAAAGTAATCGAACATCCTGCCCAACTGTAAAAGGTTTTAACGACACACGGCAAGGACCAAAGCCAGTAGCCAATTGCTCAACAACATCATGACCGAAATCGTCTTTTAATGTTTTTTGAATTTTACTTGCATATTCCGCAGACATCGGAACGATTTTAAATTTTTCCATTTTATTTATTTTAGAATACAAAATTGAGAAAGTATGAACATTGAAACAATCCGAAACTTGCGGACTTAATTTTCAGAAGAAATTTGTGCGGCTTCCCAACCGAGAATTGCAATTTTACGGCTACTTCCCCAGTGATACTCACCAATTATTCCTGATGATTTTATGACACGGTGGCAAGGAATCAAAAAAGCAACAGGATTAGCTCCAATTGCAGTACCAACAGCCCTTGTAGCTTTGGGGCTTAAAATATTTTCAGCTATTAACCCGTAAGTGGAAATATTTCCCAAAGGAATTTTTAATAAGGACTGCCAAACTTTTAATTGAAATGGAGTTCCTTTTAAATGAAGTTTTATTTTACGCAGGTCACTGCAATCACCCGAAAAAATTTTTAGGGCATTTTGTTGTAGCAAATCAGTTTTTTGTATAAAATTTGCATTTGGAAAAAGTTTAAAAAGGTTTTCTGTTTCTGTTTGTTGATTGCCAACAAATGCAAGATGACAAATCCCTTTTTGAGTTGAAGCAATAATAACATCACCAAATAAAGTTTCAGCAAAACTATATTGTATTTGCAAATCCTGGCCCCCGGTTTTAAAATTACCAGGTGTCATGCCTTCTACTTTTACAAACAAATCATGCAGACGACTTGTTCCAGACAAACCAATTTCAAAAGTTGCATCCGCCAATGACATATTTTGTTTCAATAAATCTTTTGCATATTCAACACTTATAAATTGCACAAACTTTTTAGGACTAACACCAGCCCATTCTTTAAATAATCGTTGAAAATGGAAAGGACTTAGATATACTTGCTTTGCCACTTCATCTAAGTCGGGTTGTTCTTTAAAGTTTTGCCTTAAATAAACAATTGCTTTTTCTATTCTTTCGTAGTCTGTCATTGTAGGGCAAAACTAAACTATAAACCCTTTTAAGAAAATCCGAAACTTGCTAACTTGCCGACAAAAAAAGGTTGCCACCAATATGAACTGGGCAAAAAGCCATATGTTTTTTCCGCTTTTTTTTCATCTTTATCAACAGGCTTTCTGGTAATTATTGACATACGGTATTTTGCTATACACAATGACCACTAATCTTAACAGTATTTTGTTTTTAATTGCATTCATGTCCTGCAAATGTTTTTTTTCTTCTTTAATTTTCCGCTTTTAATAATCGCCCAAATTCGGGTTAGGCTGTCACTGCGAACCAGGCACCCACGGAGAGGATTGATTTGAGTTACTTATTGGCCATATGGCTCACTTTACTGCGGCCTTTTACACTTATACCGCTGCTGTGTTAGCAAGGAACCACACCGGCATAGCCGGACAGTTTTTTGCCGCTTGTTTTAATGGCAAAATAATTGGTGCAGCAAAGAATAAAAATAGCAGTGATTTCACCAACGCCCTGTATTGTAATCATCAGGATATAATTAGCCAGTACTTTATTTACCAGCACAGCAGTTTGGTTATATACAAGCCCCTGCTTTGTTAGACCATTCTAATTGCACATTAAAGCCAGCAACTTTCTTAAATTTCCAGGCACATATATCGCCTATTTCGCCATTTTTATTATCGTACCAACCTGTTGGTGGTACAGGGTCTGTAATGGCTTCGCATAATTCATGGGAGCTTGTACCTGTTAATGCGTCTGTTACATTTTGGCCGCCAAGACAACCGTTGCAGCCGGGAAAAGGCATTACTGCATAATATTTTTTTCCACCTATGGCATTGTGGTAGCCGCAAAAAGAGGTGCAGGAAGCACCGCCACCCATTACTACTTTTATGTCCTTGTCCAGGTAAATAAAATACAGCGTGTTGCTGTCCCATGCGGGTATGGTACCGGCAGTAATCCACCCGTTTAAGGTTGTTTGAATTTTACTGTCGGCTATACTGCCAACCGGTGCAGCAGCAGTAATAACTTTGGTACCACCCAGTGTGCCGTGGCCGATTGTTTTACCAGGCCTGCTGTACTCAGCCATCTGATTCATAAGTGAGCTGGTAAGGATGGTTGTAAAAAATGAGTTGATTTTATTTCGTAAAGTTACAAAGCTGGCATTCGTGTTCCAGGTGCTGCCCCAAAAAATGGTATACACTTTTGTTTTTAGTATAAGCTGCCCGCCATTGTAAACCAGCTTAGGCAAAGCCGTTGCCTTTGCAGGTTGCATGGTAAAGCCACTGTCTTCTTCAGATGTAAGGATGTCTTCCGGCTTTAACCCGTCCTTTGTGTTGTGCAGTGGTACCACACGGATAGCTTCGGCATTTGCTTTAATTTTTGGGGATGATTTTGTTGTTGTTTTAACCGGTGTTTTTTTTGAGATTGCCATAAAAATTAATTTTGCGATTACTCTCTTCCCTTTTTCGGCGAATGGGATATAAAAATTATTTTTATACAATATAAACCTACTCACAATAGGATATAGGGAGTTAGCAAAATTCAAAAAATTACAATAGGTTAACAATGCAGGGTTTTGTGGGCAGCTTTCCGGAGTTTCTTTATTTGACAAGGTTCTAAAGCTGTAGTAAAAGATCTCCGAAGTTTTAAAAACTTCGGAAGTCTTTGTTAATTTATCTACCCAACTTTTCCAATTCCTCCTCAACCAACCGTTCCGTTTCCTCATCGCTCAATTCAACAGGCACAAATTTTTCGCCGATTATTTTTTCGTAAAGCTCTATGTATCGGTTGCTGATGGTTTGTATCCATGTATCAGCCATCTCCGGTACGGTTTGCCCTTCTTTACCCATAAAATTATTTTCAATCAGCCACTCACGCACAAATTCTTTACTTAGCTGTTTCTGACGTTCGCCTTTTTTCTGTCTTTTTTCAAAACCATCTGCATAAAAATAACGGCTGCTATCGGGCGTATGTATCTCATCCATTAAAACAATCTCATCGCCAATTTGACCAAACTCATATTTGGTATCTACTAAAATCAAACCCTGCTTAGCAGCAATTTGTTTTCCTCTTTCAAATAATTGCAGGGCATAATTGCAAAGGGTTTTCCATTCAGCTTCTGTTGCCAGGTTTTTGCCGATGATTTCTTCTGCAGCAATATCTTCATCGTGTCCTTGGGATGCTTTGGTACTGGGTGTTATGATGGGAGTGGGGAAGTAGTCGTTCTCTTTCATGCTTTCGGGCATGGCAACGCCGCATAAAACCCGGCCACCTGCCGAATAAGTGCGCCAGGCATGGCCGGTTAGATTGCCTCGTACAACCATTTCTATTTTAAATGGGTCACATCTTTTACCAATACTTACATGGGGGGCCGGCACCGATATAAGCCAGTTTGGGCATATATCTTCGGTGGCATTCAGCATAAAAGCAGCTATTTGGTTTAATACCTGTCCTTTAAAGGGTATGGGTCGTGGTAAAATAACGTCGAAAGCCGAAATGCGGTTGCTGGCAACCATTACTAAATAATTGTTGGAAATTGAATAAACATCTCTTACTTTGCCAGAGTAAAAACCCGTTTGCTGCTTAAATTTGAGCGATTTCATACAGCTAAAATACCACCAGCGGGTTTAAAACAAATCAATTGCGCCAAATAAGTTGTTAACAGACATGGAAAATAAATTTTTCAGGTAGAAATAACAATGCTTATTTTGCTTAAATATTTAAAACCAAAAAACGAGATATGAGAAAAGTTACAAGCTATTTGGTTACATTTTTACTGGCTAATATTTTTACGATAGCGGCTTTTGCACAAAATGTAACTATTAACGGCAATGTCAGAAACAGCAGTACTAAAGAAGGGTCTGGCGCTGTTTCTGTGATAGTAAAAGGGGCTGACAATGGTACTTTTACTGATGATAAAGGAAATTTCAGGTTAACCGTGAAAAAACTGCCGGTTACCATCTTAATTTCTTCGGTAGGATATGAATTACAGGAAGTAACTGTTTCAGATGCCTCTAGTAAAGTGCAGGTTGAATTTAAACCTACCAATATATTAGGCCAGGAAGTTGTAGTTGCTGCTAACAGGGTTCCACAGAAAATACTGGAATCTCCGGTTTCAATTGAAAGGGTTAGTGCAGCAAGCATACGCAATTCGCCGGTAGCAAGTTACTACGATATTGTAACCAGTTTAAAAGGTGTTGACGTTACCACTTCGTCATTAACCTTTAAAACACCCACTACCCGTGGTTTTAACAGCAGCGGTAATACGCGTTTTAACCAGTTGGTAGACGGAATGGATAACCAGGCTCCGGGCCTTAATTTTTCTGTGGCTTCCATCATCGGTTTAAGTGAACTGGATGTTGACAATATGGAGCTTTTATCAGGTGCTTCTTCTGCATTGTATGGCGCAGGTGGTATGAACGGTACCTTACTTATCAACAGTAAAAATCCTTTTAAATACCAGGGCTTATCTGTTCTGGTAAAAGAAGGTTTAATGCATGTAGGCTCTAACAGC
Organism: Chitinophagales bacterium; assembly: GCA_038328115.1. GTDB lineage: Bacteria > Bacteroidota > Bacteroidia > Chitinophagales > Chitinophagaceae > Ferruginibacter. Next base: position 4,580 of record JBBQLS010000093.1, on the reverse strand, counting down.
CAGCGTGCGGCATCTCCATATCATAACTGGACCATGCGTTGGGGTCAAAAAGTTTCAAACAAATTTGCATTTAAAATCAATGCAGAGCTGCTACAGGCTAAAGACTGGCAGGGCAGCGATTACAGAGATTACCAGAGAGTAGCAACCGGTGGCAGCGTAAAAGCCGGTACCAGAGCTACGGATCCTAATTACGATGGTATAAATGTTTATGGAGATGAAACTACTGCAGACATAAGAAGTGCTGTCTTAAATACAATTGGAGCAACGGCGGCCCCATTTCTTAGAAACTTTATCGATACTTTAAATGGTGGAGCACCAATCAATGTATCACGTACTGGTTATACCGAGAAAGAAGTAACTAATCCCAATACGGTGAATTTTAAACTGGGTGCTTCATTATACTACAAAATAACACCACATACTGAAGCTTCCATTGCAGCTTATTGGGGTACCGGTAGCACCGTATATACAGGTAGCGAAAGATATTCTTTAAAGGATTTTAAAATGGGCCAGTATAAAATTGAATTTAATAACCGGTATTGGAATTTAAGAGCTTATACTACGCAGGAAAATGCAGGTGAATCTTACAACACAACTGTTGCTACCCGTTTGTTTAACGAAAGCTGGAAACCAAGTGCTGTTGCAGGCGGATGGTATCAACAATATTCTCTGGCTTATTTAGGAGCAAGGCTTACTGGTGCTACAGATGCAGATGCACATACATTAGCACGTTCGCAAGCAGATATTGGCCGCCCGGCTGCAGGTAGCGCACAATTTACCAAATCGTACGATTCAATACGTAAACTACCTATTAAATTAGGGGGAGCATTACTATTAGATAAATCAGATTTATACAGCCTTGAAGGCAACTACAATATGAGCCATTTAACAGGCAAATATTTTGATATGCTGATTGGAGGAAGCTACAAACAATATGTACTGAATTCTGAAGGTACTTTATTTGCTGATTCAGCAGGTACTATTAAAATATCGGAGTATGGTGCTTATATGCAATTGAGCCGTAAAATTATGAACCGTCTTAGTTTAACAGTATCTGGCCGTTATGATAAAAACGAGAATTTTAAAGGAAGGGTGACACCGAGGGCCACTGCATTGATCAAGATTAAAGAGAATAATAATTTCCGTATTTCATACCAGACAGCTTATCGTTTTCCTACTAACCAGCAACAATATATTAACCTGGCAGTGGGTAGCAATGTTTATTTAATTGGTGGTAATCCGGGTTTCAGAGAGTATTATAATTTTGCTGCAAAACCAACTTATGACTTTGATGCATTAAGAGCGGGCAATATCGTACTCTTTACTCCAAATGATTTAAAGCCTGAATCTTTATCTTCTTTTGAAGCAGGATTTAAAGGTTTGATGATGCAGGGTAAATTATTAGTGGATGTTTATGGATATTATGGAACTTACAAAGATTTCTTAGGTAGAAAAGTCACAGTTCAGCAAAGTGGTGCAGCCATTGCATTGAAGGATACATTATTGGGCAGAAGACTTTCAATACCTGTTAACTCAACTGATAAAGTTAAATCGTACGGTTTTGGTTTAAGTCTTGATTACAGGTTGCCTTTGAACTTTACCATTGGAGGTAACGTAGCATCAGATATTTTGAAAGATGTACCAACTAATTTTGTAGCCTATTTCAACTCACCTAAATATAAGGCCAATGTCAACATAGGTAATACAGGTTTTGGTCCGGGCAAACGTTTAGGATTTAATGTGGCTTATCGTTACCAGGGCGGATTCCTGTACCAGGGCGATTTTGCAACCGGAAACTTACCGGCTGTTCAAACATTAGATGCACAGGTTAGTTTAAAATTGCCAAAGGCAAACAAATCTATAATTAAACTGGGTGCAACTAATTTACTGAATCAAAGGTATTATAACGCAGTAGGAAACTCACAGGTTGGTGGTTTATACTATGTGAGCTTTGGATATAATATTTATTAATCACTCAGCATAAAACGTATCAACAAATAACAAATAAAATTTTAATTATGAAGTATATAACTAAAGGGATTAAGATTCATTTATTGCTGGCTATTACGGCAATGATGTTTATTTTATCTGCTTGTAATAAAGATTTGGAGCAGTTTGACACACCGGTAGTGGTTGCACCAACCACCCCGGCTTTGGGCGAAACCATTGCAACCATAGCAGATGACAGTTTGTATTACAGAATGATTGTAAGAGGAGGAATGGTGACTACGATAAATACCAAGTCGAACATCTTCACCATGTTTGTACCCAACAATGCTGCTGTGAGGCAATTTGTTACAGCAGCTTCTGGAGGTCTTGTACCTCCAGGTGCCCCTGATGCTGTTTTTGCCGGGTTTATTAATAGTAGTCTTCCTGTTGCAACAGCAGCAAGTATTGTTAGCTATAACATGATGCCGCAGTCTATTACAACGGCAAGCATCCCCAACACTTTCCCTAATTTCTTTTACCCAACCAACTTAAATCCAACGACTGGAACAGCCGGATTTAATCCACTGGTAAGGTTATTAACTTTCCCTAGCACCCGTAATGGCAACTGGGTAAATAATATACCTTTGGTTGCTGTTGATAATGTTGTAGCAAACGGTGTTATTCATACAGCTGCTGCGTTGCCTGCACCACCACAAAAGGTTCTGGCACAACGAATTTTTGCAGATGCAGACCTTACTTATTTAGCAGCAGCTTATCAACGTGCAGATAGTGGTGTTGCACCCACAACTTCGGCAAGCCTTATTTGGGTGTTAAGTAATTTTGGCCCAAATGTTACGGTGTTTGCTCCAACCAATGCAGCATTTCAAAATTTAATATTCGGTTTGGTTTACCAACAGGTTTTTGCTGCAACAGGCAGTGTTGCTATAGCTACAGCACAAGCAAATGGAGCAGTTGCCGCAGGTCCAGCTTTTTTAAGTACAAATAACGTTTCCACTCAATTGGTTAAAGGCATAGTAGTTTATCATATGTTAGGTAGCAGGGCTTTCCTGAATAACTTCCCAACCACTGCAACATCATATCCAACTTTGTTGAACGGAGGAATACCGGCACATCCGGGTATAAAGCTTGTTTGTACTTTTACAGGCCCTTTTGTTAGTGCTGCAACAGTTAAAGGTGCTGCCAATGCTACTGCATCTAATATTGCAATTAATCCTACTCCTGAGCCAAATGGTACAAGCGATCAGTTTTTTGTAAATGGTACTTTACATAAAATAGACCAGGTAATGTTACCTCAATAATATTTTATAGATATAAATTAAAACGGGCTTCTGATTTTTTCAGAAGCCCGTTTTAATTATGCATGTTATTTCATTTTAAACATTAAACCTGAAATGCATGATGTCTCCATCCTGCACTAAATATTCTTTTCCTTCAATACGCAACCTTCCGTTATCACGGCATGCAGCTTCCGAACCATATTTTAAAAAATCATCGTAGGCAATTACTTCTGCTTTAATAAACCCTTTTTCAAAATCAGTATGTATTACACTGGCTGCCTGTGGTGCTTTCCAGCCTTTTCCAATTGTCCAGGCTCTTACTTCCTGCACACCTGCGGTAAAATAAGTTGACAGGTTTAAAAGTTTATATGTTGAATGGATAAGGCGATCAAGAGCCGGTTCCACCATTTTATATTCTTCCATAAACATGGCCTTGTCTTCCGGGTTTTCAAACTCGGCTATCTGTGCTTCAATGGCATTGGTCATCACAATCACATCATTGCCTTCGTTCTTAACAGCTTCAATTAATGCAGCAGAATATTTGTTGCCGGTATGCATGCTGGCTTCATCTACATTGGCAACATATAAAATGTGCTTATCTGTAAGCAGGAACAAATCTTCAATAGCCGATTTGTCTTCCTTGCTTAATCCCAGGCTAATGATGTTCTTTCCTTCTTCCAGGTGTTTTTTACATTTGGTAAGCGTATCCAGTTCAACCTTCATTTTAGGGTCAGTCTTAGCCAGCTTTTCGGTACGCTGCATTTTCTTATCTACACTTTCCAGGTCTTTCAACTGCAGTTCGGTTTCAATTATCTCTTTATCGCTAACCGGGTTAATGGGGCCTTCATCCCTTAAAATATTATCATCTTCAAAACAACGCACCACGTGTATGATGGCATCCACCTCACGTATGTTGGCTAAAAATTTATTACCCAGGCCTTCGCCTTTACTGGCACCACGTACCAGGCCGGCAATATCCACAATTTCAATTTGCGTAGGCACGGTTCTGTCGGGTACTACCAGTTCGGCCAGTTTATCAATGCGGAGGTCGGGTACATTTACAAGGCCTGTATTGGGTTCTATGGTACAAAAGCGGTAATTGCTTGCCTGCGCTTTGGCGCTGTTGCTTACCGCATTAAATAAAGTTGATTTTCCTACGTTGGGTAATCCTACAATTCCTGCTTTTAAAGCCATGGCTTATTTTTGATTTTTGATTTACGATTTTAGATTTCTCTAAACCTGTTACCATATTTTTACAATGGTAACGGCTTTCAAAATCGGACGCAAAGGTAAGCTTTAGCTTTAGATATTTAATTGACATTAAAATACTATTTTCATATTCAATTGAGATAT
>JBBQLS010000092.1:0-13680 GCA_038328115.1 Chitinophagales bacterium | reverse complement strand
TTTTTGCCCGTGATGTTTTTATTTCTCAGGTCTATAAGCATTAAGTGATTATCGGTACCGCCACTTATAAGCTGGTAATCTTTAGCCACAAATGCTTTAGCCATAGCTTGTGCATTGGAAATTACCTGTTGACCGTAAGCCTTAAAATCTTCTGATAAAATTTCGCCAAATGCAACAGCTTTGGCAGCTATAACATGTTCCAGCGGGCCACCCTGGGTACCAGGAAAAACGGCCAGGTCGAGCAGGTTGCTCATCATTCTTGTATTGCCTTTAGGGTCTTTTATTCCCCAGGGATTTTCAAAATCGTGGCGCAGCATAATAATACCGCCACGTGGGCCACGCAAAGTTTTATGTGTGGTAGAGGTTACAATATGGCAATGATCGAAAGGGTCGTTTAATAAACCGGCAGCAATTAAACCGGCGGGGTGTGCAATATCTGCAAAAACGACAGCGCCAATTTCATCGGCCACGGCACGTATGCGTTTGTAATCCCAATCGCGGCTGTAAGCTGATGCACCGCAGATGATCATTTTAGGCTTTTCGGCACGGGCCAAAGTTTCTAATTGTTCGTAATCAACAATACCATCTTTGGTTACGCCGTAATGAAATGCATGGTAAGTTTTGCCGCTGAAGTTTGCAGGACTGCCATGTGTAAGGTGACCGCCCATGCTTAAATCAAGTCCCAAAATTTTTTCTCCCGGTTTCATCACTGCCAGAAAAACAGCCCCGTTTGCCTGTGCACCGCTGTGTGGCTGCACATTGGCATAAGTACATTTAAAAATTTCTTTCAGGCGGTCAATGGCTAATTGTTCAACCTTGTCTACAATTTCGCAGCCGCCATAATAGCGTTTGCCGGGGTAGCCTTCTGCATACTTATTGGTTAGCGATGTGCCCATGGCCTGCATTACCTGCAGGCTGGTAAAATTTTCCGAAGCTATCAGTTCAATTCCGTGCCGTTGTCTGTCTAATTCCTGGTCAATCAAATCAAAAACCAATGTATCTTTTTGCATAAGCCTGTTTTAGAACCGCAAATATACACAGCACAATGTATTATGCCAATCAGGTTATTAACGTTTGTGTATATAAATACCTCAATTACATAAAAAGCACTACTTTCACACCCGTTTCAAGTTTAAGAAAAACAGAATTGTGAACTAAATGTACTGCCCAAGGCAGGTTAGTTGTAAACAATGAAGGCAATAATTCCAGTAGCGGGTGCAGGTACAAAACTTCGTCCGCATACATATACACAACCCAAAGCATTAATACCACTTGCTGGTAAAACCATACTCAGCATCATTGTTGATCAGTTGCATGAGGCTGGTATAAACGATTTCATCTTTATTATTGGTTACCTGGGTGAGAAGATACAGGACTATGTACAAAAAAAATACCCTGATCTTAACTGCCATTTTGTGCAGCAGAATGAGCGGTACGGCATTGGCCATGCCATCAATCTTACCCGTGAAATTGTGGGTGAAGATGAAGTGATGATTGTTTTGGGAGATACCATTGCAGATTATAATGTAAAAGAGATCATAGATTCGCCGGTTTCTATGCTGGGTATTAAAAAGGTAGATGACCCCAGGAATTTTGGTGTGGCCGAGGTAGAAGAAGACGGAACTATTAGCAAGGTGGTGGAAAAACCATCTATACCAAAAAGCAATATGGCATTGGTAGGGGTTTATAAAATAAAAGAAACTGATTTCATGTTTTCGTGCCTGGAAAAAATAATTGTAAACAGTGATAAGGGTTTTGAAGAATTCAGCCTTACAGAAGCCCTTGAGTGTATGATGCAGCGGGGCGCCACTTTTAAATCTTTTAAGGTTACAAACTGGTTTGATTGTGGAAAAAAAGATACGTTGCTGGAATCCAACGCAACTTTATTGAAGAAATTTGGTGGCAATGTTTCGGAAAAGCACGATTTTGAAAATACAATCATCATTCCGCCGGTCTCCATAGGCGAGGGTTGCGAAATAAAAAACTCCGTAGTAGGCCCCAATGTTACCATCGGTGAAAATACCAGGCTCAATCACACCATCATTAAAAATTCCATTGTTGGTTCTTTTTCAAACCTTTTTGAGATTGTATTGAGTAAATCGCTCATTGGCAGCGATGCCGAAGTAAAGGGCGTAAACCGCAGTCTTAACATCGGTGATAATACCGCTATTGATCTTAGTGGTGGTGGAACAAGCCTCAGTTAATGACGGTCCTTTTATCTTCAAAAGCAGTTTTTACCTAATTTTTTTTCAAAAGCCTGAAAAATATAAAATAAAATCATTTACTTTGCGTTTCAAAGTACTTTCTATTTATTAATTTGTTTTAACTGATATTTGAAAAACTATATGATTTAACATGCAAAACCGGATTACTACACTGTTTAATACTGATTATCCCATTATACAGGCTGGTATGATATGGGCCAGTGGCTGGCGCCTTGCCAGCGCTGTAAGTAATGCCGGTGGGTTGGGAATTATTGGTGCCGGAAGCATGTATCCCGATGTATTGCGAGAACATATTCAAAAATGCCGGGCTGCAACCCTAAAACCTTTTGGGGTTAATCTGCCTTTGTTATATCCAGATATTGATAAGCATATTCAGATAATTATTGAAGAAAAAGTGCCCATTGTATTTACATCGGCCGGCAATCCTAAAACCTGGACATCTACCTTAAAAGAAAAGGGAATAACGGTTGTACATGTTGTTAGCAGCAGCAGGTTTGCCCTTAAGGCGCAGGATGCCGGCTGCGATGCTGTTGTTGCCGAAGGTTTTGAAGCGGGCGGGCATAATGGACGAGAGGAGACAACTACAATGGTTTTAATTCCGGCTGTGTGTAATGCTGTTGATATTCCGCTTATAGCTGCAGGCGGTATTGCAACAGGCCGCCAAATGCTGGCAGCCATGGTGTTGGGGGCAGATGGAGTACAGGTTGGAAGCAGGTTTGTTGCAAGCAATGAAGCTTCTTCGCACATAAATTTTAAAAATTTTGTAATTGCTTCGCAGGAAGGGGATACCCATTTATCATTAAAGCAATTAACACCAGTAAGATTGTTGAAAAATAGTTTTTTTAACAAGGTGCAGGATGCAGAAAACAGGTACGCATCAGTTGATGAGCTTAAGGAATTATTAGGCAGGGGTCGGGCAAAAAAAGGCATGTTTGACGGTGATATGGAAGAAGGTGAACTGGAAATAGGGCAGGTATGTGCCATCATTAGGGATATAAAACCGGCAGCTGAAATAGTAAGAGATATATACAAAGAATATGAGGCTGCGTTAAGGCAGCCGCTGAAATAATAAACTATATTTGCGCATTAATAAAAAATTAATAAATCAACCCCAACAAATGTTACTAAACCCAGGACAAATGTTTACAGGATTTAAGAAAACGGCTTTTATTTTCGGAGTGTTTTTTTTTATTATAATAACCCAGGCTAATGCTCAAGTTATGCCAAACAAGGATCCGAATAGCCCGGATGTGCCGGCATTACCCAACACCCAATTACCGCCAGCCCAGTTGTATGATATGCTGAAAGATAAAAATGGCGATGGACAAAAAAAGACCGGTGAAGATGCCAACATGAAATTAAAAGACAAGATTGAAAAAGACAGTCTTGTTAAAGAAAAAACCCCACAATCTGTAAATCCAACTGAAGATACCTATGGCATGAATTTGTTTCGCAGCGGCGTGGTTGCTTCCTTAACCCAATTATCAACCCCACCGCTTGATTATCCCATCGGGGTTTATGATCAGATCATCGTTTCACTGTGGAATGGTGCAGAAGCTACATTAGATTATACGGTGGCAAGGGATGGGTCAATCTTTCCGACCAGCATTGGTAAAATATACCTGCAGGGATTAACTTTTGAAGCTGTAAGATCTTTGTTAACCCGCCGGTTTAAGGCATTTGTGCCGCCATCAACAAATATATCAGTTTCCATTGGCCAGCCACGTACCATTTCTGTAAATGTTGCGGGTGAAGTTAAGAATCAGGGACCGGTTGTGGTGTCGGCTTTTACCAACGCATTTAATGTAATAGCACTTGCAGGCGGACCAACAAACTTAGCCAACCTGCGTGAAATTCAGATTAAAAGAGGAGGAAGGGTTATTGATGAGCTGGATGTTTATAAATACCTGACTACAGGTGACTTTGGAAAACATATTTACCTGGAGAATAACGATTTTGTGATTTTACAAACCGTTGAGAAAAAAGTAAAGGCAGAGGGTAAATTTAAGCGGCCCATGTACTACCAGCTAAAAAGCGGGGAAGGTATGAAGGCCCTTTTAAAATATACCGGAGGCCTTGAAAGGGATGCATTTTCTAGCGGTGTAAAGATTTATCGTACGCAACTGGAAAAGCAGATTATAGAAGATGTAAATGCAACAGCTATTATTAACCCCACCAATGATACCCGTTTAAAAAACGAAGATTATGCATTGGTTGATGGAGACATAGTAAAAGTAATTGCGGTAAACCCGGGGTTGTTTAATAAGATAGAGATGAAAGGTGAAATTTCGTATCCCGGCCAATATGAAGCCCGAAAAGGGGATAAGCTTTTTGACCTGATAAACAGGGCCGGTGGAATAACCAGGAATACGTACCTGCCCCGTGCCTATATTTTTAGGGGTGGTGGCGATAGTACCAATATAAAAGCCAGTAAGGTGGAAGTGAACCTGACCGACATTACAACCAATGATACCACCAGTATTTATAATGTTGAATTGTTTGCCAACGACCAGGTATTACTTTTTAATGCCAACCAGTTTGCCGACAGGCAGTATGTAGAGATTTTTGGAGAAGTAAGAAAAGAAGGTAAAGTAAACAGGTACGGCGGTATGACGCTGCAGGATCTTTTGTACCTGTCTGGCGGGCTAAAGCAATCTGCCGAGTATGGCCGAATAGAAATATCCAGTATTGTTGATATTGACTCTGCAAAAGGGATGCAGCAGCCCACCCGTACAGTTTTAAGAACTATAAGGGTGTCACCAAATCTTGATCTGGACAGCGTATCTGCCAAAATAGAATTAAAACCTTATGACCAGGTGTATGTGCGAAAAAACCCAACATTTGAATTGCAGCAACTGGTGCAGATAAACGGGTTGGTTCAGTACTCAGGGCCATATCCAAGGCTTAGTAAGTACGAAAGGTTGTCATCCTATATTGAAAGGGCTGGTGGTGTAAAAGAAAATGCAGATCTGTCGGGTGCTATTCTTTATCGTAAAAAAACACAGTTCTTTAGAGAAAATGTAACCGATAAAGTTGCGTCATTAACTGACTCAATAGGTAGTATTGTACTTGATTCTGTTAAAACGAAATTAAGTGACGTTGCCAATGAGCCGGTAAGTATTGATCTGTACCGTGCACTAAAATATAAAAACAGCAAGTATGATATTGTTTTACAGGAGGGTGATGTGATCTTTATACCAGAAATAAATCCTTTTGTAAATGTAAAGGGCATTGTGCAATCGCCTTTGAAATTAACCTTTGATAAGGAGCATACCAATGTTGGATATTACATAGATAAAGCCGGGGGATTCGGCATAAGGCCGTGGCGAAAAAGAATTTATGTAACCTATGCCAATGGGAAGAGCCGCCGTACAAAAAATATTTTCTTTTTGCACTTCTATCCAAAAGTTAAAGAAGGAGCTACGGTTAATGTTCCGGTAAGGCCTCAGGGAGCCGAGATTACTGACACGCTTTTGCAGGTGGTGGTTTCAAGTATCCCTGTTATTCTTGCTGCATATATTCTTAAATTAGTGAAATAATTTTTATAAAAAAACAGGTTGGGCAATGAATAGTATTGAACTTTTAAAACAACTGATAAACCGGCTTAAGAAATACAGTTGGTTTATCTTTATTTTAGCTGCAATATTCAGTGGGTTCTTCTACTATATGGCCAAACAGAGTGTTTTAATGTACACCGCCAAATCTACGGTGTTTCCATTAAATGGTACTTCAGAATCAGGCCCCGGTTCAACCATCAGCAGCCTGTTGGGACTTGGTGAGGGAACAAAATCCTTTACCGGCGATGCTTCTATTAATATTGTTGAACTTGCTGCCAGCCGCCGTACCAGAGAGGCCGTAGCCATTGCAAGGGTGCCATCTTTGCAAAATAAAACGGTATCCGAACTTTTAATTGAAGAGAACAACAAGCATACGGGCTTCATGCAAAACGATCGTATAGAGCCGCCAAAAGATAGTTTAGCGAAGATAAATATTGCCAGTAACCTGTTAAAAGGCCTGTTTAATGCAAAGATTAATAAAACTGGTATTCTGGAACTTTATGTAACCAGCAGTAACCCAGACCTGGTAAGAGAAGTGAGTTACATCTATATTGAAAAGCTTTCAGATTTTTATATTGACCTTAAAAAGAAAAAGGCTCAGATAGACTTTGAATTCGCCGTTAAAAAAGCAGACTCTTTGCTGCAGGTTTTGAATATACTGGATAAGCGGGCTATTGCCCTGGATGAAAGTACTTTTTTTACCAATACAGGTTTGAAAAGATACAACCTCCCTAAAATTAACCTGGCGCAGGATAAGGCTACTGTACAATCGCAATATTATTATGCAGTAAATAACCGTGAATCTGCAGCTTACCGCCTGCAGAAAGAGACACCTATTATTGAACCACTTGATAAACCCGAACCTCCATTTGATACCACACAAAAATCAACATTTACCTACATGATTATAGGTGCGTTACTGGGTTTAATAATTGGTGTTTTATTGGTTAGCTGGAAAGTTATTAATAAGTATATGGCAGATGAGCTGAACAAAGCCATTGAAAAAGCTTCCAGGCCTAAAGAAACTGTACTGGTTGTTCAGGAAGAACCGGTAAAATAATTTTTTTTCTGACTTATTATTTTCTGAAAGCCCATTTAATCATTTCTTTCCAGCTTGGTTTTTTGCCGTACATCAATATGCCTGTGCGGTAAATTCTGGCTGCAAACCAGGTGGTGAACATAAAACCTGCAATAAGCAATGCCATAGATAAACCCAATTGCCACCAGGGCACTGTATTGGGTACTCCAAAAGGGATACGGGCCATCATTACAATAGGCGAACTGAAGGGGATAATACTGGCCCAAACTGCAACGGGGCTGCTGGGGTTGGCTATTGCAGGCGTCATTAAGGCGATTGAAAAAATAATGAGCATGGTTATAGGAAAACTAAGTGATTGAGCTTCTCTCATATCTTCGTTAATAGCACTGCCGATGGCTGCATACAAAGATGAATAGAAAAAGAAGCCTGCAAGCAAATAGAAAATAAAACAACCCACAACTATAGGTACATTAACACTGGTAAACACATTTTGTATCTGGCCAACCATACCCGTGGCACCACCACTCATATTGCCCGAAGATTTTCCGACATTATAAATGACAAAAATACAGACAATCCATATCAGGAACTGGGTTAAAGCCACCATGCCAATTCCGATGATCTTGCCAATCATTAACTGAAATGGCTTTACAGATGAAACCACCACTTCGGCAATGCGGCTAGTTTTCTCTTCTGTAACACCCATCATTACCTGGCTGCCGTACAGCAATAAAATAAAGTACATTAAAAAGCCTGCCACATAGCCAATAATAGTGGCAACGCCTGCATCTGCATTTTTATTTTTTTCGTTGTTTAATTTTAAACTGATACTGCTGTTAAGGATAGAATCTTTGGTAGCAGTAAGGCCAAGGCTATCGTGTTTTATTTTTGTCCAGAGGTGGTTGAGCTTTTTTTCAACCGGATCGATTGCGCCATTACCGAAAGATTTTTTTGTATTAACAAGTATCTTATTGCTATCTGCACCAGTTTGCCAGTTGAAGTTTTTGGGTATAACCACATACCCGTCATACCCCAATGAATCAAAGCTTTCATTGAATCCTTTAATATCATCCGGCACTAACTTTATTTTATTCAACGTATCACCACCGGCATTTACCGATCTGATCAGATCTTCGGTAAACAGGCCAGACTTATCAATCATGGCAATGTTCAGATTTTCCCTTGTTTTGTCGGCAATATAACCTGTTCCAAATATCAAACCCAGGTACAGCAACGGGAAAAGTATGGTGCCGATGATAAAAGTTCTTTTTCTTACCCTGGTAAGAAATTCTCTGCGGATGATTAACAATATTTTGTTCATGATATAATGAGTTGGCTTAGTTAATTTAATCAGATAGTTGTTTTTTCGAACTGCCTCGCTGTTGGCGTACCTTCTACCAGTTTAATAAAAATATCGTTTAAAGATGGAAGTATTTCTTTAAAGGAAACGATACCGATGCCCTGGTTCATAAAATATCCCAGCACATCGTTCGGCTTAAAACCCTCATTGATCTTTACAATCAGTTCCTCTTTTCTTACATTGATTATTTCAAATGCGCTGCTGCTTATATTTTCAGGAATATGCTCTAATTGAGTGCTGAAAAGGTTTTCCTTGAAATCCTGCTTTACAGTATCAACAGTGCCGTCTAAAATTTTCTTTCCTTTATTTACCAGTACAATGTGGTTACAGATTTCTTCTACCTGTTCCATACGGTGTGTGCTGAAGATGATGGTAGTGCCATTTTGCGCCAGCCGGTAAATTTCATCTTTTATTAAATTGGCATTAACAGGGTCAAGGCCACTAAATGGTTCATCAAGTATTATAAGGTCCGGTTCGTGCAAAACAGTAATAACAAATTGAAGTTTCTGTCCCATACCTTTACTCAGATCTTCCACTTTTTTGTTCCACCAGCTATCCATTTCCAGGCGCTTAAACCAGTCTTTTATTTTAACCATGGCATCATTTTTACTAAGCCCTTTAAGCCGGGCGAGGTATAATGCCTGTTCGCCAATCTTCATCTTTTTATACAAACCCCTTTCCTCGGGCATGTAGCCAATATATTTTGCATCGGTTTCCGGATCAAATTTTTTGCCCTTCAATAAAATATTGCCGCTATCGGGGTAAAAAATTCCGGTGATCATTCTTATCAGCGTTGTTTTACCGGCCCCGTTGGGGCCAAGCAGTCCAAAAATACTCCCCTGCTCAATGCTCATGCTTATATCATCAACAGCTTTTTGAGTAGCAAAATACTTTTTAAGGTTTTGAATTTCTAAGATGTTCATTTATCGATTGATTTATTGCTCAAATATATCATAAACTAAAAACAGCCGGAAACAATTCTTACAAACGGTAACAGATTTTAATCAGCACATTAGCAAATTAGCACATCAGCACATTGTTTTGCTACTTTTTCTCCATCCATAGCTGCGCTTACAATACCACCTGCATAGCCTGCACCTTCGCCACAGGGATAAAAATTATTCAACTGTGGATGTGTTAATTTTTCAGCATCACGGGGAATGCGTACCGGCGAAGATGTACGGCTTTCTGTAGCCACAACTACGGCATCGTTGGTAAAATATTCAGGCATTTTTTTGCCAAACTCAATAAAACCTTTTGCCAGTGAATGGTAAATAAAACCCGGCAGTACGTTTTTTAACTGCCTTGCTTGTAAGCCCGGTAAATATGAGTTAGTCGGTAATGATGATGATAATTTCCCATTGCTGAAATCGACCATGCGCTGTGCAGGGGCCACAAATTTTCCGCCGCCTGCATTAAAACAATTTTGCTCTACCATTTGCTGAAAATGCAGCATCAGCAGCGGATTATTGGCATCAATATCTTTTTTACCAGCAGTTTTTAATTCTTTAATTGCATCTTCCTTTTCAACCTGCACTACCATGCCGCTGTTGGCAAAGGGATTATTTCTTTTAGAAGGGCTCCATCCGTTTACTACTAACTCGCCTGCGGAGGTAGCTGCAGGTGCAATGATGCCACCCGGACACATGCAAAACGAAAATACGCCCCGTTCGTTTACCTGTTTTACCAGCGAGTAAGAAGCGGGAGGCAAATGTTCGTCCCTCAGCGGGCAATGATACTGGATACTGTCAATTAATTGTTGCGGATGTTCAATACGCACGCCCAATGCAAAACCTTTGGCTTCAATTAAAATTTGTTTTTGATGCAGCAGTTCAAATATGTCACGGGCACTGTGGCCGGTTGCTAAAATAAAAGCAGTTGCTTCAAAAATATTTCCATCTGCTGTTTTAACTGCCTTTATTTTATCCGTATCAACAATAAAGTCAACTACTTTTTTTTCAAATAAAAACTCGCCACCGCAGTCAATAATCTGCTGCCGCATGGCAGTAATTATTTGCGGCAGTTTATTGGTGCCAATATGTGGGTGCGATTGATAAAGGATTTTTTCTTCTGCTCCAAATTGAACAAAAAGATTTAGTATACGGTCAATATCGCCACGCTTATTGCTTCGGGTATATAGTTTACCATCGCTGTAAGTACCGGCACCACCTTCTCCAAAACAATAATTGCTCTCGGTGTTTACAATGCCTTCTTTGTTGAGTATGGCAAGGTCACGCCGTCTTGATCTTACATCTTTACCACGTTCTAAAAGAATTGGTTTAATTCCCTGTTCCAGTAAATGCAATGCGGCAAACAAACCTGCCGGGCCTGCACCAATAATTACAACACGTTTTTTGGCATTGCTTACCTCTTTAAAATCAAATGATTGAATTTTTCTAAGATGAAATGGCTCATCAATAAATGCATTGACGGTTAAATTGACCCAAATGGTTTTAGCCCTGGCATCAATTGATTGCTTAAGTATATGGTAACCCGAAACTGAACTTGCCTTTTTGCCTGTATTATTGGCAATCAGTCTTTTCACAGCTGATTCATCAGCTGCTTCTGATGGCAGCATTTTAAGCGAAATTTTTTGTTGCATATCAAAGCCGGATAATTATTCCGGAAATTTACTCGCATTAATCTCCCAATACATCTACTATGTTTCCTCCTCTTTTGGGGGAGATAGAGGGGGCCGGGGGGATGGCAGTTTTAAAACGGCAAATCATCAACCGCATCCGGTGGTGTTGCAGAAAATGTGTCCAATGGTTCCAGGTATTCGCTGTCATTTTTTGACCCGGCACCGGTTTGAAGTATCTGTTCAATTCTCCAGGCGTCTAAATTAGTTATATAATTAACCTTGCCGTCTTTTTCCCACTTGCTGCCCTTAATGTTGAAATACACTTTTATCTCATCGCCAATGTTCACCCTATCAATAATGCTTGTTTTATCCTGCACGCACTGAAATTTAGCGTAATTGGTAATAGTACGGCCATTGATATCTTCTGTTTTTTCAACAGCAAATTCACGTGTTTTAAAAGTTTCTGTACGTTGTACGGTATCATATTTGGCAACCAGTTTGCCGGTTAATTCATAACTCATAAAAAAATGTTTAAGAACTCAAAAGTAGATATATTTTTTCTCATAATTATTTTTTTGTTAATTCTTTCTTTTAAATAATTATTCAGGTTTCTTTGGAAAGAATTTATTGATTTAACAAAGGCAGACTGATAAATCAGCAAACAATATTGCAGTTGATTTTTTAATTCGTTAATTCGTCACGCAACTAAAACAATTAATTTTTACTCCTGGGATTATAATTATTGGATGCCAGCCATTTAATAGACTTTTATCGCCTTACAATAATTATTTGAAAAGGAATTTGAAGATGGTTCGCCGGGTAGGTAATATGACAATAATAAGAAAACTAAGGGGGTTATACACAAAAGACCTGCAAATCTTTGCAGTATTTTGCAAAGCTGATAAGTCTCATATTTTAGCACATTGGGGTAAAAAATTGATGCAATTAGCAAGTAGATATGGCTGTAAATCAGGCTGGTTGGGGGCATGGAATTTTTGACGGAATGGGTTAGGGATTTTTTGAATGCGGGCTCAGAATATCATACTGTGATTCTTTAGAAAAAAACAAATGAATAAAAAGTTTTTTTTTCAACATTTTATTCGATATTCGCTGTCCTGCCAGATTTTTTTTTCGATTCACCTTGAAATGAAATCCTAACCGGCAAGCACCAGAGGAAACAATTCTTAACTCGATATATAAATTGCTAAGGAACTAATGGAGAAAGCTTTTGACAAAGTATGGATTAATTGTTTAGAGATAATCAAAGACATTGTAGAATGGCAGCATTTTAAAACATGGTTTGAGCCTATTAAGCCCGTTGCGTTAAAAGAAAAAATATTAACCATACAGGTACCAAGTCAGTTTTTTTATGAGTACCTTGAAGAGCATTATGTTTCGCTGCTGGCAAAAACATTAAAAAGAGAATTGGGAAAAGAGGCAAGACTGGAATACAGAATAATGGTTGACAGCGGCAACAGTAAAAATAAACCACAAACCGTTGATGTACCGGGGCAGGGTTACAAATCTTATTCAAACAACGAAATGGATTTTCCACTGGTCATAAATAATCCTGTAAAAAACCCCTTTGTAATTCCGGGTTTAAAGAAAATGCAGATTGACCCGCAGTTAAATCACGCTTATACTTTTGATGCATTTATAGAAGGCGATTGTAACCGGGTTGCACGCCGTGCCGGTAAAACCGTTGCAGAAAAGCCCGGCACCACTTCTTTTAATCCTTTGGTAATTTATGGCGGTGTTGGTTTGGGTAAAACGCATTTGGCTCAGGCAATTGGTAACGAAGTAAAAAGACTTCATTCCAACAAAGTAGTATTATATGTAAGCTCCGAAAAATTCATTAACCAGTTTATAGACCATGGCCGTAATGGCGCCATCAACGACTTCATACATTTTTATCAGCTGATAGATGTTTTGATCATTGATGATGTGCAGTTTTTTAACCGTGCCGAAAAATCGCAGGATGCGTTTTTCTCCATTTTTAATCACCTCCACCAAAGTGGTAAGCAATTGATATTAACAAGCGATAAACCACCAAAAGATTTAGAAGGTGTACAGGAAAGGTTATTAAGCAGGTTCCGTTGGGGATTAAGTACCGATTTGCAGGTGCCTGATTACGATACCAAGATTGAGATACTGGAAAAGAAGATGAAGAATGATGGGTTGGATATGCCGCCTGAGGTAGTAAAATATATTGCTTATAATATAAATAGTAATGTTCGTGAGTTGGAAGGTGCTTTAATTTCATTATTGGCACAATCTTCGCTGAATAAACGGGAAATTGACCTTGAATTGGCAAAGAAAGTACTTCGTAATTTTGTAAAATCATCCAGTAAGGAGATAACTATAGATGCCATTCAAAAAATGGTATGTGAGTATTTTGATGTGCCTTATGATAAACTGCTTCAAAAAACACGAAAACGTGAAATTGTACAGGCCCGCCAGATAACCATGTTTTTGGCCAAGGCATTTACAAAAAACTCATTGAAAACAATCGGCGAACATTTTGGTGGAAGAGACCACACCACTGTAATTCACAGTTGCCAGACAGTAAAGGATTTAATGGATACCGATAGTTTATTTAAAGAAAGTGTACTGGAGCTGCAACAAAAAGTACATTTGGCAGCTATGTAAAATTTAATCAAGCACTTATATCCGATCCAGATTCTTAATTGAATTTGGATTTTTTCTTTGCAGGCACAGGGTTTTATGATTGTGTTAATGAGTTCAGAAAAAAATCTGAATAAATATAGACGGTTTTATCATTTAGTTTTGGGTAATAACAGTTTGAATTGTATTTTTGCCACCCCTTACAAAATAAGGGCAGGTTAGGAGAGGTGCCTGAGTGGCCGAAAGGAACGGTTTGCTAAATCGTCGTACGGGTTAAACTGTACCGTGGGTTC
>JBBQLS010000091.1:0-13698 GCA_038328115.1 Chitinophagales bacterium | reverse complement strand
TGATAAATAAATTTATTGACGATGATACTACAGTTGTCCAGTATTATTCCATCAACCAATTAACTTTCAATAACCCAGCCTCTATTCAAAAAAATATTATCACAAAAAAATACTGGCTGGGTACCGATAAATTCGGCAGGGATATTTTAAGCCGTTTGCTGATTGGAACAAGAGTAAGTTTAGCTGTAGGTTTAATTGCGGTGCTTATCTCTTTAACGCTCGGTATTATTTTAGGCGCATTGGCGGGTTATTACCGAGGTTGGGTTGATGAGGTAATTATGTGGCTGGTAAATGTAACCTGGAGTATCCCAACTTTGCTATTGGTTTTTGCAATCACCATGGCCATGGGCAAAGGCTTCTGGCAGATATTTATTGCCGTTGGGCTAACCATGTGGGTGAGCGTGGCCCGCCTTATACGTGGGCAAGTGATGGCCATTAAAGAAATGGAATATGTGCAGGCGGCCCGTACTTTGGGTTTAAAAGACAGCCGTATAATTCTGCGGCATATTTTGCCAAATATACTGGGACCGGTATTGGTAATTGCTGCCGGTAATTTTGCAACGGCTATTATTGTAGAAGCTGGTTTAAGTTTTCTCGGCATTGGCATTCAGCCGCCGCAACCAAGCTGGGGACTAATGATAAAAGAGAATTATAATTTCATCATTACCCACAATCCTTTGCTGGCTTTAATTCCGGGCTTTGCCATTATGTTGTTGGTACTTGCTTTTAATTTATTGGGTAATGGTTTGAGGGATGCGGTAGATGTAAAAACATAAACTAATTATATGCAAATAACCGGAACGTTTCTGGATGAGATCAGTCACGATATCCCTCACCAAAACTGGGGTAGAAATGAATGGGATGCCGACTTCAGCCACATGAAAGAAATTGGTATTGATACCGTGATCGTAATAAGAAGCGGTTACCGGAAATGGCTTACGTATCCTTCAACCTATTTAATGCAACATGAAGGTTGTTATCAGCCCCCGGTTGACCTGATAGCAATGTTTTTGGAACTGGCAGATAAAC
The DNA here is from genome assembly GCA_038328115.1 of Chitinophagales bacterium. GTDB lineage: Bacteria > Bacteroidota > Bacteroidia > Chitinophagales > Chitinophagaceae > Ferruginibacter. Next base: position 12,669 of record JBBQLS010000091.1, on the reverse strand, counting down.
ACCACATGCAATTTTATTTTGGGCTGTACGACAGCGGAAATTATTGGTGGAAGGGAGATTTTCAAAAAGAAGTTGACATCAATCGCTTTGTAATTGATGAGGTATGGAAAAAATACGGGCATCATAAAAGTTTTAAAGGGTGGTACATTACTCAGGAAGTTAGCCGGAGGGTAAAGGGAGTTATTGATCTGTATGCCCAGTTGGGAAGACATTGTAAAGAGGTATCCGGAAACCTGCCCACTTTTATTTCGCCCTGGATAGATGGCAGTAAAGCAGTAAGTGCTGCATCAGATAAAATCAGTAAAGAAGAAGCAGTAAGTGTAAAACAACATGAAGAAGAATGGAGTGCAATTTTTGATAGTATTAAAGGCGCCATTGATGCTGTTGCTTTTCAGGACGGGCATATTGAGTATGATGAATTACCCGCATTTTTTGAAGTAAATAAAAGAATGGCAGATAAATTTGGTATGCAATGCTGGACCAATGCCGAAACATTTGACCGGGATATGCCGATTAAATTTCTTCCGATTAAATTTGAAAAGCTAAGGTTGAAATTAGAAGCAGCCCGCAAAGCCGGTTATGACAAAGCCATCACTTTTGAATTCCCGCATTTCATGAGCCCGCAGTCATCCTATATTTCTGCAGCACATTTATATGACAGGTATAAGGAGTACTTGAGAACAATGAGGTAATTATTATTTAGTTCGATTACTTATTTCTCCATTCCAATTAATTACTTCATCAAAAGGATTTTGTGCCAATGCGTTTATAAATACAGCAAGCTGCTTTCTTGTTATAGGCTTATTGTCCCCTGGATATTCCTCCTTAAATTTTTCTGTCCAAACCTTCACTTGTTCATTACCAATAATTGGTGGCCATGGATGAGGAATTCCTTTTTTAATGCGTATTTTATGCAATAAAATTACCAGCATATCCCATGCTTCTTTTACCTGCACAGGACGAATAATAGCAGTATCTGTTACTGGTAAACAAGGCATAAAATTATTTACAGCAGATTTAAACGTTTCATACATTATTAAACTATCGGGATAAAAATACATTTTATTAGCCCAGCCTTCGCTTATTCCTGTTCCTTTCAGTATCCCGGTTGCTCCTGCTTTCTGAATGGCTTCCCAATACATATCATCAGGCGGTACATCCACATAAGGCATCAGGTAACATTTTGCCTTTAACAAAAGCTGCTGTACTTCTCTAACATTTGCTTTTCGGGGTTGAATATTTTTTTGAACGCAATAAGCTGCCAGTGCTCCTGCTGCTTGCCCGGTGAGTAATACAACTGGTTGTAATCTTGTAGTGCCGTTTATAATATTACTGACAGAAATATTTTTTTCTGCTGCAATTAATCCATCTGTCTTTTCAGGAATTAAACAACCCAATGGTATACTGTAGGAAGATACCGGGGTAAATTTTATGTGCGGTGCTGAATCATTTTTGTGATGGTGATGATCTATCGGATAATCACCAACAGCAATGCCTGTTCTGTAAAGTGCCGTCTTCTGCTCAAATGGTTTTGCCAGATCATTATTGGTCAGTCTTACCAATCCTTTTATTCTTCTGCTTTCTCGGTTATAAGGAATAAAAGGTAGTTTGTCTTTTGTTGGAAATTCATCATCGGCAAGTCCCAGGTTTTTATAGCCCAACTCCTTTTGAATATAATAAATAAATTGAAGGGTGTGATTTTTGGCTGCATCATACTTTCGCATTCTCTCTTCATAACTATCCTGCAGCACATTCAAATAATAATCGTTGCCGCTTGCCGGCCAGTTCAGCATAAATTTTCCGTTTCTTATTTTTCCATAGTTCAGCATTTTTTGTGCATTCCATGGCACAGCGGGTGAATCATTGCAGAATTTCGACAAACAGCTTCTGAAAAATTGTGTTGAATCGTACCCTTTGGGCCGATCAATGGTTTTATCTGCATCTTTACCATAGTCTTTTAAAATGGCCGCCCATGTTAGATCCTGAATAATATTATTCTTTCCTGGTGCCATTGTTTCACCCGAATAAGCAGCAGCTTCCATACCAATATCATACGCTGTATTGCTCCTGGCAATTACATCCCCCGGTTCTGTTGCATCAATACAAATTTTACAATGTATGCTTATTGTTTTGCCTTCCTGATTTTTAAAAACCGCCCCTGTAATTTTATTTTCTTTTTTTATTACTGAAATAAAAAGAAGCCCATGCATCAGTGTTAAATATTTTTTTTCTTTTGCACACAATGCTTTAAATATGCTATCGCCAACATGAGGTTCAAAAAGGGTATTACTAACCCAACCTGTTGCTAAATTTTTTGTTCCGTAATACTTATATAATTCCTGGCAAAATTCTTCCCACAAACCACCTGGCAATTCGTGGTTGCCATCTGTTGCACTTACGCCCGCTGCTGTCAACATACCGCCCAGCCAGGGTGAGGGTTCTGCAATAATTGTTTTTACCTGCTGCCGTGCCGATTGTATTCCGGCTGCCGTACCGCCAGTGCCGCCGCCAATAACCAACACATCGGTATTAATAGTTTGCGCAAATAAAACTTTACAGCATAAAATCAGAACCCAAACAAAAGTTATAATCTTTCTCATTCCAATAGATAAAGATGCTCTAATACAATATGATTGTAAAAAAAATGTAGCTATAATTAATCCGCAGGCGCGACTTGTACATTCCTGCTGAAACCTTCTTCCAGCGAAATAAAAGTTTCTGTTCTGTCGATGCCTTTTATTTTTTGCAGTTCATCATGCAAAACAAAACGAAGCTGGCTTATATCTTTACAAACAATTTCGATGAACATGCTGTAGTTACCGGTAATGTAATTCAACCGCACAATTTCAGGTATGCTCATCAGTTCTTTGGCAACCGCATCGTACAGCGAACTTTTCTCCAGGTAAATACCAACAAAGGCGGTAATATCATAACCGAGTTGTTTAATATCAACATCCATTTTATTACCTTTAACAATACCAAACTCCTGTAGCTTTTTTATACGTACATGTATGGTACCACCGCTTACAAAGAGTTTTTTACCGAGTTCGGCATAAGAAATCTCCGAGGTCTCCATCATTTCATGAATGATCTGCAGATCAAGTTTGTCAAGATTTAATTTATTTGCCATTATGCAATAAGTTTTTAGATTATTTTTAAATTATTATACAAATATTTGAATTATTTCTATACTTTCCAAATATTTTATAAAATATATTGAACGTATGGGCATATTACCTTAGTTTTGTGCTATCAAACAATCCGGTATAGATCGGAACAAATTGTGGGGTGATGAAATTGCGTAAGCATGGCAGACATGCCCCCTTGTCTCGGGGGTGAGGATAACAGGATAAATATAGCATAGAGCCACTTTGATAGCAATACTAAAGTGACCGGGGTCGACCACCGAACTTTGTGCTACAACTAACTGCCTCGTGAAGGTTCGATCCCTTCCCCTACAGCGCTTAAAAAAGCCTTCGTTGAAAAACGGAGGCTTTTTTATTTTCTGCCCGTTGGCAAATCTTTATTTTTTTCACGGATGATTTCAGATGCAATGCTTACAGCAATCTCTTTTGTTGTTTTGCTATAGATATTGATGCCGATAGGTGCATGAATATTTTTGAGTGATTGAGACGAGATTCCTTCCTGCTCCAACTCGTGTAAAAGCATTGCTATTTTATGATCGCTGCCCATCAATCCAATGTAGAAGAAAGATTTGTTCATTAACTGTTTTAAAACAACTTTATCGGTTCTGTAACCGATCGTCATAATTACTACAAAATCATTTTCTGTTCCGCTGAAATGATCGTTGATATTTTCATAGCTGATGATATGCCTTTCATTTGCAAAAGAATTACCGGATATGGTATTCAGTTCCGGTCTGTCATCGTAGAGTTTGATGTAAAAACCTAAATAGTTCATTAATTCAGATAGGGCCAATCCAACATGACCACCACCAATGATGTGTATTACCGGATGCCGGTTTATGGATTCACTGTAAATCCAGTCTGTTTCTGTATTGTAGTGAAGCCCGCTAGCTGGTTCGTCGTTCATCGTCAGCCCTGCTGGTGAAAGCTGAATGCATTTTTTTTCAGAAGAAATAATTGCATCGATCGTTTCTTTATCTGCCGATGTTAATGGAATAAATACATTCAACTGGCTTCCGGAGCATATCATGCCGGATTGATCTTTTATTTTTTCTTTATCATGATATTGCTGTTGCAATAAAACACTGGTTTCATTTTGCAATAACATAACCTTTGCTTTTTCTACCAGCTTGTGCTCCATAATTCCGCCGCCGATTGTTCCGTAAATTTCTCCATCAGCAACAACAGCCAGTTTAAATCCCTGCCGTCCCGGAGAACTACCCTCACTTTCCAAAACAAATAAGAGCATTATTTTTTTATCTGTAGCCAGTTTATCCTTTATAAAATTCCACAATTCCATTATTTCTTCCTGTTTTCTAAAATCTTTTTAAATGACCGTCCGCGTATTTCATCCAATGTTAAACCGGTTACCAAAACTTCTTCTTCGGTAATGGCGCCGCTGTTTAATGCACGAAGAAAATAATTCAATAACCCTTGTCCCGTTGCTGCATCATCAAATACATCACCTATCAAAGTTGCTCTTGCTGCTTTTTCAACAAATGTTTTTAAGCGTTCCACTGCATCATCATAACTTTCTAAAAAGAAAGCATATACTGCTGCATAGCGCATGGGAAACTGTGCGGGGTTCAGATCCCATCCCTGATAAAACCCATTCCACAATGAATGGCGGATATGATCGTAACCCTTCTTCCAGGCATGATGAACCGTGTCCCTGTTTTCCATTAATTGCACTGCTGTTAAACCATCGCCTCTGTATGGACCAATAGGCATGGTATTCGTTGCGCCATCGCTAAGCCATATACCCGTGTGTGCCAGCGCAACCTTTGTCATGTGGTGTGCAAAATCGCAAACCGGGTGATCCATTTCCTGGTACCTCGCCGTTATACTGCAACTGGCAGTATAATCATAAGTACCAAAATGCATTGCAATGCATCTGCCGTTACTTGCTTTTATAAAACGATACAAGGGATTAGTTCCGTTAATGTCCATAATGGCCTGCGTCGTTTCCACCATCATCTCCATTTTTAAAACTCCTTTTTCTATTTTTAATTCTTCTTCCATTATATCAAAGAAAGAAGCCAGTGTTGCAGGTTGCTCCGAAATGGTAACTTTGGGCAACATCACGATAAAATTATCGGGTAGTTTGCCGCCGGTTTCTTTAACCAATGTGCTTACAAAAATATCCAGTGTGCGTAAACCTCTTTCCTTCATCTCTTCGGTAAAAGGTTTTATACGTATGCCAATGAAAGGAGGTAAAGTTTTTTCTTTCATTCCTTTGGCAACCTCAAGTGCTGCTGTACGTGCTGTTTCATCTTCTTCTTCATTACTGCGGTTACCATAACCATCTTCAAAGTCGATCCTGAAATCTTCAATGGCTTCCGTTTTTAATTTAGCAATTACTTTGTCATAAATTTTTTTGCTGAAGCTGGTGGTTGTATCCATACCAAACACCTGCCCAAAAACATTGTGATCCGGTGCATAGGTTTCAAATATATCCAGTGCCCTTGCACCAAGCGATTTTGCTGCATCGTGTTTAAACAGGTTGGCGCCACCGTACAATGTATGCACAGGCTGGCGCTCACTTCTATCACCAGGATAAATTTGTTGAAACTCTGTATTAGCTTCTTTAAGTTTGTTGAACAATTGTTCTTTTTTTTCTGTTGGAATTGATACGCTCATTTTTTATGTTTTATTTTTTTTCACGCAAAGTTGCAAAGGAATTACAAAGAAGCAAAGTATTGCAATAGAAACTTTGCGATTCTTTGCGCCTTTGCGTGCAATGTTTTAACTCCCCCGATAAGTAGAATACCCAAATGGATTTATCAGCAATGGCACATGATAATGTGCCTCATCAAAAACAATGAACTGTATTTCCACTTCGGGATAAAAGCCTTTTATTTTTTGAGATGCGAAATAACTGCCGGTATCGAAAATCAGCTTATAATTTCCGTGGGCCAGGTTTTTCTGCGCAGGCAATAAATCAGCAATCCTTCCATCTGCATTTGTAATACCTTGGGCGATTGTTTGCCAAACGCCGTTAACCGGTATTTGCAAACGTATGCTGATATCTTTTCCGGGTTTACCCAGCGCTGTATCCAATACATGTGTGGTAAGTTGCCCGGGTATTAAAAAACTCCAACCTCCAGCAGTAATCAGTTTTTTAAAACGAAGAATAGTAATTTTCATTTGCTCGCTCATAGCAATATGTAGTTCTTCGCCAATGTTATTGCTAAGCCTGTCTTCCAGCAGTCGCAGCATTTCTGTAGCACTTTTGCCGGTTGCACAAACAATAAAAATGAAACCAAATTTTGCTTCATATTCCTTGTTAGCCTTTGCCAGTGCAGTAATTGTTTTTTTAGTAGCGGCAGCAACTGAAGCCTGCTCTTTACCGGCAAATTTTTTAGTAAGACTTTTTACATCCCCGATCTTTGGGTGATGTGTAAATGATTCCAGCCAGTCCATACTGCTGCATTGGTTGTACCAGATAGCTGTTGCAGCTTCAATCAAATCTCTTTCCGAAGCAAAAGGAAATTGTTTCAGCATCAATTCTACCCAGATTGAAGATCCGCAGCAACTCATTAATTGCTTTCCCTTTTCAGCTTTACATAATTTATTAAAAACCTTTATTGTCATAATACCCTTTTTACTTTTGATTTTCTACTTTACCACTGCTCCCTGTTCAATCCAGCAACGTATAATATCTCTTTCTTTTTGCGTAATATTTGTTTTGTTATTCTGCGGCATTGTTTTGGTTACCACCACCCGTTGCATAATCAGATCTTTCTTCCGCACAATATCATCCGGTGTATCATACATTACTCCATTAGGCGGCGCTTTATATACATCATCTGTTGGTTTAGATGAATGACAGGTAATACACCTGTTTTGTATAATTGCATTTACCTCGCTGAATTCAATTTTTGAATTACAGGCTCCCGGATCTTTTGGCGGCGCCGAAATAAATGCGCCTGCCAGTAATATCACTACAGAAACCGGCATTATCCAAACAGCCAGTTGTCCTTTTTCTCTTAAGTTAAGATAGTATTTTACGCCAGCAGTTCCTACAGAAATAATGATCAATATCAGCCAGGGATTTTCGTATCCAAATGTTGTTGGAAAATGATTACTGATCATCACAAACAAAACCGGTAACGTAAAGTAATTATTATGTAAAGAACGTGCCAATGCATTTTTTCCGAGTTGTGGATTTACAGGAACGCCTTGCCTTGCCGCTTTTACCATGGCTTTTTGCGCCGGTATAATTACAAAAAAAACATTGGCTACCATTATGCTGCCAATCATCGCACCAAAATGTATGTAAGCAGCACGGCCGCTAAAAACATGACTGTAGAAATAAGCGAAGCCAGTTAAAAACACAAGGCCAATCATTGTAAACCAAACTGGTTTCTTTATTAGCGGAGATTTGCAAAGCATGTCATACATGATCCATGCAATAACAAAAGAACCTATACCTATAGCAATACCATAGAGTGGTGTAATATCCAATACATTTTTATCTATCAGCAATGCTGATGCATTAAAATAGTAAACTACAAACAGCAAACAGAAACCGGATAACCAGGTAAAGTAAGCCTCGTATTTAAACCAGTGCAGGTGTTTGGGAATTGTTTTTGGCGCTACTTTATATTTTTCAAGGTAATAAAAACCGCCGCCGTGTATGGCCCATAAATTACCGGCCAGCTCATCACGTACATCTTTTGTACGGTTGAGAGCATTTTCTAAAAAAACAAAATAAAAAGAAGCTCCGATCCAGGCAATACCAAAAGTTATATGCATTAAGCGGATGACAATGTTCAGCCATTCCATTAAGTGTGCTTCCCATGGCGTGCCTTTTACATAAATATATAAAGCCCCGGCCATGGCAACAGATACCAGGATGATGGCTGTGTACACAAATGTTTGAGAAGATAAAACCCCGGCTTTCTTTTTTTCAACATCATTACCTGCTTCGTCCTCAACATCATATTCTTTAACAACCGAACGCAGGTAATAAGTTATAACGGTAAGCATAACCAAAACAAACCCCAGCATCGATAATAAAATAATTCCAACCATCAGCTATGCTTTTTTCTTACCAAATAAACGTAAACGGCTTATGCCTCCATCCGGAAAAATATTCAGCCGTACATGTGTAACATCCGGCATCTGATTTATTTCTTTCACAAATTCATGTTCATTATCAGCAGCCAACCGTTGCTGGTTTAGCAAGGTAGTCCATGCTGCAACATCGTTCAAAACATCTTCGTCATCATTTGCAATACATGCTTCAATAGAACAACGATCGGGGTAGTTGCCTTTAAAATGGCAGGTGTCAACAACAATGCGTTCTATATTACCGGGTGTTGCCAGTTTTAAAATTACCCAATCCCTGTTGCCCGGTGTTCGGTTGCGTTTCGTTTCCCAACCATCACCCATGTTAACGCCACGGCCCGGCATAATGAGGTTACTCATGGCACTGAAGAACATATCGCTGCAGGCAATGGCTTTACCACCGTTGATTGCAGCAGCCAAATCAATTTCTTCTTCCGCAGCGATAGCATTCCAATCTTTAAACACTTCACCATATACTCTTAGTCTTGCTACTCCTCCATCGGGATAAATATGCAGGCGGATGTGTGTGTAAATTTCATCGCTGTTGCTTTCGTAAAAATTTTGTGAGCCTGCATCTAAATGCGACTGTAGTAAAATTTCTTTCCACGCAATATCTTCCCAATCTTTTACAGGATCGGCATCATGTAAATAAACCGCTTCAACAGATGCATGAGGCGGATGATTACCGAGGAAGAAATTGGTATCAATATCAAAGCCAATAATTTTACCGGGAGTTGCCAATTGGATCACTGCCCAATCATGACCGGCCGTACGCTTGCGGCGACTTTCCCATCCATCCATCCATTTGCCCCGGTCGGTATATTTATCAGTGATGAAAATACCTCTCGTTGGTTTGATAAGATTTTCTTTTTCCGCAAAAAAATCATCGGTTGCAAATAACACTGTCCCGCCAAGCCTTTCTGCAGCCAGGTCGGTAAGTTGCGTAAATGCCGGTGCTTCTTTAATTATTTCCTTTACTTTCTCAAAAGCCATTGTCCTGCGTTTTTATGTACGATTTTTTTATTTTGATAAACTGTTATTCCGTTTACAATTGTTTGTTGTGTAGTTCCATATAATTTTTGTCCGCAGTAAGGCGAGCAATTATACCGATGCAAAATATCTCCGGGCTTCACTTCAAATTTTTCTTCCGGATTCCATATAACCAAATCAGCATCATAACCAACAGCCAGTTTGCCTTTATACTTATCTACCTGTAAAAATTTTGCAGGATGTTCTGTAAGCAAAGGAATGAATTTTTCAATAGAAATTTTTCCTTTCATCGCCGTCCATGCAGCAGGCAGTAAAAACTGTAACCCTGCAATTCCTCCCCAGGCTTTAAGCAGGTTGCCGGTTTCAAGCTCTTTAATATCCGGCGGTGCCGGCGAATGATCGGTAGTAATAAAATCAAGCACACCATTTGCCAAGGCTGATTTAAGCTGATCATTGTTTTCCTTTTCCCGAATGGGTGGCGCACATTTATATAAACAATTAGAATCCGGAATATCTTCGGCATTAAAATAAATATAATGGGCACAGGTTTCGGCAGTGATAGGTAATCCTTCCTCTTTTGCCTGCTGAATTTTTATCAGCGCTTCTGCAGATGATACATGAACTATATGGGTTTTACAGTTGTGTTTACGACAAAGCCTTATCATCATATCAACAGCATCATTCTCCCATCGCTTCGGGCGGCTTTCCAAATAATAACGATAGCTATTCGGGAAATCTGAAAATTTATTGTCAGCTTCCTTTTTATATATTTCACAATGCGCCAGTAAAGGCAATCCATATTTTGCAATGATGGGCATGGCTGTATCTATTTCCTTTTCGCCCACATTTGGAAATTCATCGATACCTGAATGGGTGAGAAAACATTTGATACCCAACACCCCAACCTGCGTCAGTCCTTCCAGATCATTTTGATTACCGGGAATCAATCCTCCATAAAAACCAAGGTTAACATGCAGTTTATTTTTTGATGCTGTTAATTTTTCATTGAATGCTTTTACGTTAGTTGTAACCGGGCTTGCGTTTAAGGGCATATCAACAACAGTGGTAATTCCCCCGGCAGCAGCTGCCAGTGTTGCCGTATCAAAGCCTTCCCAATCGGTTCGCCCAGGTTCGTTAATGTGTACATGCGCATCAATAACACCTGGCATTAAAATATCATCGCCAACATTTTCTGCCCCTTCCATTTTATGCTGATGTATTTCTGTGATGACGCTTTTGTCAAAACAGATAGTTGCCGGTTGAAGTTTTCCATCAAGCCAGCAACGGTTACTATATATTTTTTTTGTGTTGTTCAAATAAATTAAGTTATTTTTTTCAACTGCTGTCGGGGCTTTTAGGCACCGACAGGGTTGTATAAAGCCATTAAAACTTTTTCAGGTGTGATGGGTGCAGCATAAGCAATATCAGCAGCAGGGTTAAATGCAAGCACCGCATTGCGGATTGCGAAGTAAGTTCCAATACCATACATCAATGGTGGCTCTCCTACAGCTTTTGATTTAAATACGGCCAAATCATTTCCATCTGTTTGTAAAAATTTAATATCCAGTATTTTTGGAACTGAGTAAATGTCTGGGATCTTATAGGTAGATAATGCATTGGATAATAATTTACCTTCTTCATTATAGATCACTTCTTCCATCGTCATCCAGCCAATGCCCTGTACAATGCCACCTTCGCACTGGCCAAGGTCAACAGCCCTGTTCATACTGCTGCCAAAATCATGCACTACTTTTACGGCATCAATTTCGTAAGTACCCCGCAAACAATCAACCGTTACCATGGTTAATGCTGTGCCATACACATGGTAAGTAAATGGATGGCCATTCTCAATGGCTTTGTCGAAATGAATAAGTGGTGTTGCGTAATGGCCTTTTGCACTCAGGTTGATACGTTTCATAAAAGCCTGTTGTATCAAATTCTTCCAGTTGAAGATGGAAGGTTCGCCATTGATGTAAACTACTTCATCTTTTATTTCAATTATTTCATCTTCATTATCCGTCAATTCTGTTTTAATAAAAACAAACAACCGTTCTTTAATCTGATTACAGGCATCAAGCAATGCCTTACCATTCAGATCAGCAGTTGAGCTTGCTGCAGAAGGTGATGTGTTGGCAACCCTTGTTGTATTGGTGCTTTCTAATTTTATTTTATCGGGAGAAATACCAAAGGTTACAGCAGCTACCTGCAGCATTTTTGAATTAACGCCTTGCCCCATCTCCACAGCGCCCGTGCTTATGCCTACTGTTCCATCAGTATATACGTGTACCAATGCACGGGCCTGGTTCATCATGGTATTGGTGAATGAAATACCAAAACAAACTGGCATAAGCGATAATCCTTTTTTATAAAATTGATTTTGCTGATTGAATTTTTGAATTTCTTTTTTAGCTGTTTCTACTTCGTACAATTCCATCACTTCATCCCAGCAATTTTTAGATTGACATTCGTTTACAATTTGCCCGTACGGAAATTCATCGCCATTATCTATCATGTTTTTTCGCTGGATAAGATCAGCATCAACATTTAATTTTTTAGCGGCATGATCAATTGCTGATTCCATCACAAACATCCCCTGGGGGCCACCAAAACCACGGAAGGCTGTGTTAGGAGGTAAATTTGTTTTGCACGAATGTGCTGTTACAAAAACATTCGGAACATTATAGCTATTGGTTGCATGAAATAAAGTTCTTTCTAAAATTGCGGGAGAAAGATCTGCTGCAGCGCCGCCGTTCTGGTAAAAGGTTGCTTCATAAGCAATGATCTTAAAATCTTCATCAAAGCCAATTTTATAATCACTGCTGTAAGGATTTCTTTTGCCTGTCATCCGCATATCTTCCATACGATGCGGAATACATTTTGCTGGCCGCTTCAATACCCATGCTGTCATGGCAGCAAATGCTCCCCATGCAGATGCCTGGTCTTCTTTGCCACCAAATCCGCCGCCAAGGCGGGGTACATCCACTTCAACTTTATTCATGCCAACGCCCAGTACTCTTGCAACCGTACGTTGCACCTGTGTTGGTCCCTGTGTGGATGAAAATATTTTTACACTGTCGTGTTCTGTTGGGTAAGCATAAGCTCCCTGGGTTTCCAAATACAATTGTTCCTGTCCACCTGATTCTGTTTTGCCTTCAAAAATATATTTGCAACTCGTGAATGCTTCCTGCGAATTTCCTTTTTTAAATTTCCTGGAAGGGCTTAATAATTTACCCTGCGCAAATGCTTCTCTTGGGTCGGTGATGATCGGAAGCGGATCAATGTCTATTTTTATTTCTTTAAATGCTTCTTCTGCTGCATCTTCGTTTTCTGCAACAATTAATAAAATAGGTTGCCCACGGTAATGCACTTCGTTATCAGCTAAAAATGGTTCGTCAGGAATAATACCACCAATCTGGTTTTCGCCGGGAATATCTTTATAAGAAAATATTTTTACGATGCC
>JBBQLS010000090.1:0-13804 GCA_038328115.1 Chitinophagales bacterium | reverse complement strand
GAAGTCAAGTTTATAAAACTTGACTTCCTTGCCAGAAAATTAAATGAAAAAGATTGTTATCATAGGACCCGAATCTACCGGCAAAAGCACTTTATGTAAGCAGCTTGCTGCACATTATAACACGGCATGGGTGAATGAATATGCCAGGGAATATCTTTTAAAAAATGGAATGGCTTATAGTTATGAAGCTTTGCTGGACATTGCCAAAGGGCAGGTAGAGGCAGAGGAATTGGGAATTGGGAATTGGGAGTTGGCGAACAAATCTAAAATCGGAAATCTAAAATCCGCAATCTTCATCGACACAGATATGTACGTTATGAAAGTATGGTGCGAATTTGTTTTTGAAAAATGCCATCACTGGATACTGAATAGAATTGCAGAACGGCAATATGATCTCTACTTACTTTGCAATATTGATATACCCTGGGTAAAGGACGAGTTGAGGGAATATCCTGATCTGGTTACAAGAGAAAAATTATTCCATCATTATAAAGATATCATGACGAATCAAAATGTACCCTGGGCAGATATTAGTGGTAATGGTGAAGAAAGATTACAAAAGGCTGTTGCAGCAGTAAATAACTTATTAATTTAATCCACGTAGTTATAAAACAATGAAAAAAATAATATCGGCATTAGGCCAGCCTTATCCGTATTATAATACAAATGCCAAGGCACCACAAAATGCTTTATTCGTTTTTATTTTCTCCTTCCTGTTCTTAATTTTATTTCGTCCATTTACAGTAACAGATACTGAACATAAGTTTAGCTATAGTATCATTTGCCTGTTACATGCGCTAAATGCAGCCTTTGTATATTTCGTGTTTACTTTTTTATTTAACAAATTGGCTAAGCCTTTGGTAAAAGAAGAAAACTGGAAAGTTTACAAAACCATTTTGCTTACGGCAGCTATCTTATTTTTTATAGGTGCAGGCAGTTTTTTACTTCGCCCATTTATATATGCCAACCCCAACAATGCTTCCTGGCGTTATTTTAAAGACGAAACAATTAATACTTTTTTAATAGGCACATTAATTTTTGGAGCATTCACTTTAATAGATATGTACAGGCTTTTAAAAACTAACCAGACTAATGTATTGGCTATTCAAGAGAAATTGAAAAAAAGTAAGCCTGATGTTGAAGAAAAAGTGGGAATAGAGTCCGATTGTATAAAGCTCAATATTGACAATGAAGTTTTTGAAATAGTGGCTAATGAATTTCTATTTGCCAAGGCCGAAGGGAATTATGTAATTTTCTATTTCAATAAAAATAACAGCATATCCAAGTTACTTAAACGGATTGCTTTAAAAAATGTAGAAGAGCAACTTCTTCCGCAATCTGCACTTTTTGTAAAAACACATCGGGCTTTTTTAGTAAATACAAAACATATCATTAAAATAGAGGGTAATGCCCAGGGGTACCAGCTTTATTTTGAAAATATAGACTTCGCTGTTCCGGTTTCAAGAGCTTTAATACCCACTTTTAAGGCTGTGATGAAAGCCATTTAGCTTGTTTTTCGTCCCACCAGCTTGTTACTTATCACAAAAGCTTGCCAGCCACACCATTTTTTTTTTGAAGAAGAAAGAGGAATCTAATTTTACGTTATTAAATTATTTAATAGCGTAAAATGTTTAAGAATAAAACGGTCATTGTAGTAATAGTAATGTGTATTATAAAATTAATCCTTCATCTTATTGCTGATTACAATAGTGGTTTTCAGGGAGACGAATTTTTGCACATTGAAACCGGCAATCATCCCGCAATGGGTTATATGGAATTTCCTCCTGTAATAGGTTGGCTTGCATTTATACAAAACCTGTTTCATTCACAGGCGGTTTTTATTCATCATATTTTTACACATATTGCTGCAATACTGATAATGGTTATATGTGCAATGATAACAACTGCATTAGGAGGTAAAACAAATGCCGTATTCATGCTATTACTTTGCATCATTGTAGCCCCCGCTTTTGGAAGAAGTCAACAATTATTTCAGCCTGTAGTTTTCAGCCAGCTATTTTGGTTACTTTCTTTTTTGCAGCTCGTTCTCTTTGCAAAAACGCTGAAAACAAAATATATACTGTACCTGGCGTTGAGTCTTACAGCAGGTTTTTTAACTAAATATGATATAGTATTTTTTATTGCAGGCCTTACAGGATTGCTGTTTTTTAAAGAAACGAGAACGGCGTTATTAAAAACGGCTACTTTAAAATATATCCTGCTTTCTCTATTAATTATTAGTCCAAATATATATTGGCAAATTCAGCATCAGTTTCCGGTATTACAAATGTTTTCGCGGCTTTACGAAACGCAACTGAATAAACTTTCAGTTGCAGATGTTTTTAAAAATATTTTTATTTCTCCAAATCCATTTACAGCAGTATTCTGGATAGCAGGGTTATTATTTATGTTTAATAAAAAAGATGAAATCGTCTATCGTCCAATTGCTGCCTGTGTTCTTTTGTCAATTTGTTTTTTGGCATTTAGCAAAAGCAAAGCTTATTATTTTTATCCGGTTATAATTACATTAATGATATTTGGAAGCATTTGGTTTGAACAAAATGTTTTATTAAAAAGATCATGGATAATTTATCCGACAGTATTTTTATTATTGGCATCGGGAATTATACTTGTGCCGTTTGGATTAGCAGTTCTTCCGGTAAATTCATTTATAAAATTTGCTCATCTTAAAAAACAGGATGGCAATTATAAAATTGATTATGAAGAATATTATTCACGATCAAAATGGCAAAAAACTTTAACTGCTATTGAAAAGGTGTTCGATAGTTTACCGGTACAAGAGCAGCAGCATTGTCTTATTTGGGGTAAACATTACAGTCAGGCCGGGGCGGTAAATCTATTTGGGAATAATTATCATCTTCCTAAAGCATTTTCTTATCACGGCAGCTTTTACCTATGGGCTCCAAAGGGAGAAATACCTGCGACAGTTATTGCCTTTACTAATGACGAAGCAACAATAGATTTTTTTAAATGCTATTTTAATGATGTAGTTGCTGTTGCAAAAGTATTTAACCCTTATGCAAACTTCGCCAAAGACTATTGGCAAACCATTTACCTTTGTAAATTACCAAAACAAGACTTTTCTGGCCTGAAAAAAATATTTGAAAACAGGATTTTTGAATAGATTTATTTTAGTATCGCCTGCACATCCGGATCGCCTGCCAGGTTACCCATCTGCCGCATAATATTACCATACCTGCCGGCAACATAGCTACTCAGAGGTTTTACGGTAAAGCGTTTGGGGCTGGGCAGGCAGGCTGCAATCTGTGCAGCCTCTGCGGCAGTTAAATCCTTAGCATCTTTATTAAAATATTTTTTTGCTGCAGCCTGCACACCAAAAATGCCGGGGCCCATTTCTGCCACATTTAAATAGCGTTCCAGTATGGTTCGTTTGGTCCAAAGGCCTTCAATGGAGAATGTAAAAAAAACTTCAATCCCTTTTCTTAAAAAACCGCCGCCCTGGTATAAAAAAACATTTTTTGCAACCTGCTGGCTGATGGTACTGGCGCCTCTTACTTTATTCGGATGACGTTTGTTATATTTCATGGCAAGCTTTATTGCTTTAATATCAAAGCCGTCATGATCCGGAAATTGCTGATCCTCGCTACCAATTACAGCCAGTTTTATATTGGGGCCCATATCATCGTAGCTTACATAATCCCTGCTTAAGCCATTGCCCTGCAAAATGCTGCCAACTTGTGTTAAAGTTATGATAGGATTAAAAATGATACCCAGTAAAAGATATACGGTAGAGGAGATGTAAGCGATAAAAAAGGCTTCACGTAAAACAATGGCCGCCTTCTTTACAAATTCAATATGGCGCAGCCAAAAATAATAAGTAACACCCACAACCAATGCAACAGCAATAACAATAAGCATTTTTGTTTTGAGGTTTGCAATGGGAAAATCAGCAACAGAAAATTTCTGTACAATAAAAATCAGGAACCAGATAATATGCAATATAAATATCCAGAAAAATATTTTTTTAAGTATGATCCAGAATTTTAGCATATTGGCAGGGTTGAAGTTTATGTTATAAATATACAGCAGGGTTGCTTAAAAAGTGGAGTCAGGTTTTAAAACCTTTACTTCCCTGGGCGGCTACTTCTTTTCATTACTCATGTTTATATAAACAAGTTTGTATTTTTTGCCTATAACATACGCTCCACTATGTTTACTGCCTTTAGCCATAAAATAGCCAAGCGTTCCCAAACCAACCGATGCAAGTAACAAAGGCGCACTGAATTTTTTTCTATCGGCCACATAAATAATACCGCTTGCCAAAGTGAGCACAGCTCCGCCACCCAATAAAGCTGCACCGCTACCCCTTACATTAAAATTCGTTTTTTCCTGGCGGCCGATGGCTGCTATCTGATTGTAATGATATTTATAACGATAGCTTCCTGCGGTATCAACAATGTAAGTGCCAAAATTTGTTGGGAGGTAACGCACAATAAACTGCTGCAGGTATAAAGTATCATCCTTAATCCCGTTGATCATCGCATCAATAAAGGATCCGCTTTCAGATGTAAATGCAATGTTCATTCCGCTGTAAAAAGATGTAATTGTTTTATTGTTTTTTTTAAGCTGGATAAAATCTGCCGATTGCGAAAAGGAAGTTGTTGCTATAAAAAGAAGGATTGGCAGTATTGGTTTCATGCAACAAAATAAAAAGTGAAACTGCTCAGTTACTAATATTTACTGTTAATGTTTTACCAATGTATAAATGATACCAGCGAGTATTGCAAAGCCAAAAATAAGGTACAGCACACCCGACACCCGGTTGATGATAAGTATCACCCGGTCGCTTAATTTTTTACCAATATACCCAGCACCCATTACCTTTCCAACATCGGCCATCATGTTTACTCCCAGGCAGGTAGTAAAAATAATGATGCGGTCGTAAAAAGAATATACCGATGCCAGCGAAGCCGCCATGATAACCCAAAAGGAAATAACAGCAGGATTTAAAGTGTTGATAATAAAACCCGAAGTCATTATTGCAAAATAGTTTGTCTGCTTGCCGGTTGGTGTATATACATCGCCGGCAATTTCAACCGGTTCCTGTTTTTTGCGGGGTTCAATCTTTTTAATAAAAGCAAAATAAATGCCCATACCAATTAAAAAAGCGCAACCTCCGATACCAATCGGTATTTTAAAATCCAGCAACGTTTTTATCGCCTCGCTGAAACCATTGCTCAGCACAACCCATATCAGGTCGCTTATCCATACACCCACAATAAAACTAAAACCTCCACGGCGACCATGATTTATAGTTTGCTTAATAATAGTAAATATTACAGGGCCTACCGAAAAAATCAGCAGTAAACTTATAGCAAGCCCTTTTAAAAAAGCATTAAACATGCTCTAAATTTAAGAAAGGATTTTTAATAATGTGCAATTGAATTATTAAAAGCTGATTGCAACTGGTTCTTTTATTAAGATTCATTTAACAGTTTAACAGGCAATTCAGTTTACTATTCGTCGTTCACATAAAAACGCTCTCATGAATCCATAACTACTCATCAATGCTATAAAACTTTAATAAAGTATTAGCATTTAATTACCACAACGCTGCTTTGTCACTTTAACCTAAAAACAAAGCGTTTGAAAACAAGAACAACAGTCATCGTATTGATTGCCTTTTTATCCTATTCAGTAAAAAGCAATGCACAGTTTTATAAAGACATGAGCGTAGGTCTTAATGGCGGCGTGTATGTGTATCAGGGCGATCTTACACCCGAAAGGTTCGGCTCCTTCAAAACCATGCAACCGGGATTTTCTTTGTTTGCAAAAAAGCCGATTAACTATTTCCTGTCGGTCCGTTTACACATGAGCTTTGCCCGCTTAAAAGGCGATGACAGCCGCTACAGTGAGCCCGAATACAGGAAGCAGCGCAATTTTTATTTTACAAGTTCGGTCAAAGAGTTTTCGGGCCAGCTTGTGTGGAATATTTTAGGTAAGAATTATGAAGACAAGGGAATTATGCCTTATATATTTTCAGGCGCAGGTGTTTCCTTTATTAAAGTGCGGAAAGATTACAGCCGTATGGACCCGACAGTTTTTGGAGATGGTTCAGATGTGTTAGCCGGGCTTGCGGTTGATAATGCGCATGGTACACCCCGTGCGTTGTTTTCAGTGCCGGTTGGTGTCGGAGCCGAGTATCCAATATCTAACCGGTTCTCTGTAAATATTGAAACGTCTTACCGCTTTGTATTTTCCGATTACCTGGATGGATTCAGTCAATCAGCAAATCCAAAACTAAAGGATCATTACCACAGTACTTCTGCAGGATTAATTTATAAATTTGGAAACAGGGATAAAGGCATTGGTTGCCCGGTGATGAAGTATTAGGAATGAGCTTTTCGGTATTTGAACAACATAGAAATATAGGGAAGATAGATTAACACATAGGCCTATGTAAATTACTATTGTTCTCTATGTTCTATGTGGTTCAACCAGTAACAATAAAAAAACTAAGAGACCTTTTCACCCTTCAAAAAATTCTGCCAATCCTCCAGCATCTTTCCCTTTAGTACTCTCGGAAATTTATGCTGGCCGCCAATTTTACCTTTGGCTTTCATAAATTCCATAAAAGTGCTTTCGGGTAAAACGGTAACCATAATATCTTTTAAAGCGTGGCGACGCTCCACATCGTAATCATCGTTTAACTCCTTCAGTTTATCATCAATGCGCTTTTTTAGATCTTCCGCATCGGCCTTATCATCTGTGGCAATATACCATTGATGTGCAAAAAAATTACCTAAAGGCACGCCGGCAACAGTAAATTCAGGAATAGAAATATTCAGATCGTCACTTACCATTTCAATGGCTTTGGTCATATTATCTACACTCAGGTGCTCGCCTACTAAACTTAAAAAATGCCTGGTACGCCCGGTAATAATGATCTCACTTCTTTCCTTATCAACCAACCTCACCGTATCGCCAATGGCATAACGCCAGGTGCCAGCATTGGTGCTTATAAGTATAGCGTAATCTTTATCTTCTTCAATTTCATGAATCATGTAAGCTTCCGGTTCGTCAACCATATTGCCTTCTGCATCAAAATTCTTTTGATCGAATGGAACAAACTCAAAAAAAATATTATTGTTAAGGGCAAGGTGCATTCCCGGAGCGTCCTGCCTGTTTTGAAAAGCGAGGAACCCTTCGCTCGCCAGGTATGTTTCAATATAGGTTATGGGTTTACCCATTAATTTTTCGAACCCTCTTTTATAAGGTTCCATGGCCACGCCGCCATGTACATAAAATGCCAGGTTGGGCCACATTTCATGAATATTTTTCAGTTCATATTTTTCAATAATCTTCTCCATACACAACTGCAACCAGGCCGGTACGCCTACTATAAAACCAATATCCCAGTTGGGTGCATTGTTTACCACTTCCTCCAGTTTTGTTGCCCAATCTTTTACTTTGGCAATTTTTTTACCCGGCTTATACAAGCCAAGTCCCTGGAACCAGAAAGGAATATTTCTTTGCTGAATACCGCTAAGATCACCCGCAAAATAAGTAGGCCCCTTTTGCAGTTGTGTGCTGCCACCCAATATCAGCCAGCCTTTTCCTACGGAGCTCCTGGGTATATTATCGTACTTGGTTAAGCTGAGCAACTGGTTAAAACTGGTAACCGTATTGCTCCTGATCAGGTCTTTGGTAATAGGAATAAATTTGCTGGTAGCATCGCTGGTGCCGCTGCTGAGTGCAAAATATTTTATAACGCCCGGCCAGCAAACATCCGGAATGCCCTCTTTGGCTTTATGCCACCAGGCATCGTAAATTTTATTATAGTCGAATGTGGGAACGTTTTCCTGGAATTTTTTATCGGGATGATTACTCATTAACACATCATCAAAACGGTATCGCTGACCAAACTCAGTAAACCTTGCTTTTTTTAAAAGCTTTTTAAGCACTTTTATTTGTTGGCTTCTGGGATTGCTTATGGGCAAGTTGAGCGCCCGGGCAATGGATTTAGGAAGCTTGATATCAAATAAAGGCATCTGCGGTTATAAGGTTTAAGAACAAAGATAATGATAATGAAAAAAGAACGTTCAGGTCTTTTATGTGATAGAAGGCCGATAGATAACCAATTAATGTTTAGATTTGTCTCCTAAAAAAAACTATATGAAGAAGATTATTATTATGGTTGTGCTTTCGCTCAGCCTGTTTAAGGCACAGGCCGATGAAGGCATGTGGTTACCAATGTTGCTGGGCAAGCAGGTTTATGCAGATATGGTAAAAAAAGGATTGAAACTTACAGCAGAGCAATTGTACTCAGTTAACAAATCATCGTTAAAAGATGCCATTCTTATTTTTGGCGGCGGATGCACCGGCGAAATTGTAAGCAGCCAGGGTTTAATTTTTACAAATCATCATTGTGGTTATTCTGCTATTTCAGGTGCCAGCACTGTTGAACACAATTATTTACAAAATGGTTTTTATGCCTACAGTAAAGATCAGGAAATAAAAAGTTCTCTTACTGTGCAATTTTTAGATCGTATTGTAGATGTTACCAAAGAAGTGGAAGACCAGTTAAAAGGTTTAAGCTATGCCGACAGGATGAAAAAAATTGTTGACGTTTACAAAGCGATAACCGATAAAGTTGCG
Source organism: Chitinophagales bacterium (assembly GCA_038328115.1). Lineage (GTDB taxonomy): Bacteria > Bacteroidota > Bacteroidia > Chitinophagales > Chitinophagaceae > Ferruginibacter. Next base: position 5,164 of record JBBQLS010000090.1, on the reverse strand, counting down.
GATAAAGAAAATGAACTGGCAGGAAGAGTTTACCCAATGTTTAAAGGCAACCAGCACATCATGTATGTGTATAAAACTTACAGAGATATTCGCCTGGTGGGTGCTCCACCAGAAAGTGTTGGTAAGTTTGGCGGCGATACCGATAACTGGGAGTGGCCACGTCACACAGGAGATTTTTCTGTTTTCCGTGTATACACCAGCAAAGACGGAAAACCTGTTCCTTACAGTGCAGACAATGTTCCGCTGAAACCAAAATATTTTTTACCAGTAAGTATTAAAGGAATTAAAGATGGTGATTTTGCCATGATATACGGTTACCCCGGCGGAACCACCCGTTACGAAACCAGCTACGGTATTAAACTGAAAAATGAAATTGAAAATCCATCATTGGTTGGCCTGCGTGATGTACGTTTAAAACTGATGCATGAGCAAATGATAAAAGACCCTGCGGTAAAATTAAAGCTGGCTGATAACTATGCCGGTGTTGCCAACTACTGGAAATTTTTTGATGGCGAAACCAAGCAACTGATCAAGTACAAAGTGTACGAGCAAAAACAGGATTTTGAAAATAAATTCAACGCCTGGGCAAAAGGAAAACCGGAATATGAAAATATAATGGCTGACTATGCAAAAAATTATGCCACCTGGACACCCTACAGCAAACAGCGCCAATATTTAAATGAAGGTATTTTAGGTTCGCCATTGGCCGGTGCTGCATCCCGTTTAATTTCGCTGGAAGATAAACTGATAAAGACAAACACACCCGCAGCCGATCTTACAAAAGCAATTGATGCCGCTAATACCGTCCGAAACGCATTTAAAGTAGGGGAAGATTTACCAAGTGATGAAAAAATACTGGCAGCAACTGCCATGATGTTTTATAACGATGTAGATAAGAACCAGCATCCGATTGGCTTTTATGAAGGTATCAAAAAAGCGTATGGCAGCCTGAATGATGAAGCCACTTTTAAAGCCTGGGCACATGATGTGTTTGCAAATACTATGATGCTGGATGATGCAAAATGGAAAACATTTGCAGATAACCCAACTGCTTCTGCGTTGCAGGAAGACCCCGCATTTGCATATGCTGCAGCATTTACAAAAAACTATACCAGTAAATACGCAAGCCTCTCTACCGAGTTCCGCACAAAGAATGATGAACTGGGCAGGGCATATCTGAAAGGTATTATGGAGATGAACCCGGCGGCAGTTAATAAAATGTATCCCGACGCTAACTTTAGCATGCGTGTAAGTTATGGCAATGTAAAAAGCTACAACCCACGTGATGCGGTACATTACGATTATGTATGTACGGGCAAAGGCATTTTAGAAAAATATGTGCCGGGTGATTATGAATTTGATTTGCCTGCAAAGCAGATTGAACTGTTTAAGAAAAAAGATTTTGGCCAATACATTGATAAAGGAAGAAACGACCTGGTTGTTACTTTTATTACCACCAACGATATTACAGGCGGTAACTCCGGCTCACCGGTAATTGATGCCAACGGTAATTTAATAGGCCTTGCTTTTGATGGCAACTACGAGGCCCTCAGCCACAAAATTGCATTTGATAAAGACCTTAACCGCACTATTAATGTGGATGTACGTTATGTACTTTGGTGCATTGATAAATTAGGCGGTGCAAAAAATATTATTGATGAGTTGAAACTTATCAAGTAAAAGCTTCCTGAAAACAAAAAAGCCGTCTTGCTTACTGCAAGACGGCTTTTTTGTTTGGTAAGATGGTTTATCAGTCTTTTAAATTTACATTATTATACTTCATTTCTCGTTTTCGAAAACGGATAAACCCTTTTCCACATCCTGTATAAAACAATTACCGGAAAAATTACCCAAGCTGCATTAGCCATCAGCACCCTTGGCAGTTCGGGTGTTGCAAATTGTCCGTTTATTTCCTCAAACAAAATAATAGTAACATTGGTAAGCATTACCGAAGCCCAGATAATGCTTCCAAAGCGTATCCGGTTTTTTCCTTCTATAAATGCATAAATGGCAATGACATAAAACGGTCCAAAAAATAAACTATCAATCCAGATGGTTGCCCGCCACCAGGCCGGCCTTGCCATAAGTACCGGATCAAAATTTCGGCCATACAAGTGTACCAGGTCAACCAGCCATTTGGGCGGCCAAACAGGGTATTGAAAGCTGGCCGGATTGGCAATGATCTATTGCTCAACATCAATCATGTAAGTAACCAGGAAAAAGTTGATAATAAAGAAAATTATGATAGCTATATCAGCCGTACGTTTTTTTAATGGAACTGTTTCCAGTACCATAATGTTTGTTTTGTCAAACGAATAAAGTGCATCTTTTTCATTTAATAAAAAATATTATTGCTAAGCTTGAAGTTGATGAGGTAAGGTTTTTTATACTTTTATATTCTTCATTAACCCAGTAAAAAATTTTTTAAGTAATCTTTTTTGCTGCAGCCTCCCCGGTTTGTATGGCCCCTTCCATAAAACCCTGCCAGGCATCTGATAAATGCTCTCCGGCAAAATGCGTCTGCATAAATGATTTTTGCAAAACCGGAAAAATATCAAACCATTGCCCTGTGCCATACATGGCATAAGCACCTTTGGAATAGGCATCATCGCCCCAATAATAATTCTGCTGCTTTTTCAGCATTTTTCTGGTGCTGCCAAAAGCCGGCTTCAGGCTCATATTTATCATTTCGGCTTTCCACTCATCGGTTTGTGCCTGCATTACCGGTGCTTTATCGCCAATTGCATAAGATATCAGTACGCCTTTTTTAGATGGTTGATTTTTTGTGGCATGATAAAAATAATGCCCGGGCATATCGGTTACCATGTCAAAACTTTCATCTTTCCAAAAACGATGAGAGTATAAAAGTACATTTTTATTTATCCTGGCATATTGCAGTTCATTCATGGCCGCCCTCATTTCTGCGGGCAGGGCCGGTATCCAGTTTATTTGTTTAACACTAAAAGTGGGTATGGTACAAATGATCTGGTCTCCTTCGAACTCCCGGCCCTGATCGCAGGTAACTTTAACCCTGGCGTCGCCCTGTTCTATTTTTTCTACTTTATGCTGCAGCAGAATAGCATCGGCACCAATAGCATTTTGTATTGCAAAAGCTAACTGGTTATTTCCGCCGGCAATTTTCAAATCCATTTCGTTGGTAGCATCGCTTCCGGCATATTCGCCTAATGCTGCATAAGCACTTACATGCCGCAGGCTTTCGCCAAAATCGGTACTGTCCATTAATTCCCGAAGTTCAAGATCTGCTCCATCGCAACCATTATTTACCAGGTAACGCCACCAGTCCATTTTATCTAATTTCCTGGCGCCATCGGCGGTTAGTTTTTTATAATCGGCTTTCAACTGCTCAAATTTTGTTTTCCATCTTTCAGAAAAACCCCATTTGTCTTTATCGAAGAAAGTGCCATTGCGGATGAGCCTTGTGTCTAAATGATTATCAAAAAGTGTAAGTTTAAACTCATCGCAGAGCTTGCGCATGCGTTTGTGCGATTTGCCCACCCATTCTCCGCCAAGCTCGATTACCAGTTTTTCGTCTGCATCAATGGTATGACTAAAAACCCTGCCACCAATGCGGTTCCTGGCTTCCAGAATAACAAAATCCATTTTACGTTGGTGTAACTGGTAAGCGGCAGCCAACCCTGCAAAGCCGGCTCCGATGATAATCACTTTTGGTTTTTTAGTGATAAAGAAATTACCGAAGGTTTCTGCACCCAGCAGCAAGCCTCCGCTGCTGAGGGCTACATTGCGAATAAACTTTCTCCTGGAGATCATAAAAAGAATTTTCTGTAATATCTAAACTAATACCGGTATTTGCAATAGCCGAAGTAAATTTGTTGATATTTAAATCGGCTAATTATTTCTAACTTCATTATATGCCAATCCTTAATATAGAATTTAAAGCCAACGCAAAAAATCCTGCGGCGTTGGAAGCATTGTTGCTACAACAAACCCCAGTATTCATTGGTGAGGATCATCAAATTGATACCTATTTTAACGTAGCCACCGGCCGTTTAAAATTGCGTGAAGGCAATATTGAAAATGCACTTATACATTATGAAAGGGAAGATTTTGCAGGAGCCAAGTCTAGCCATGTTTTATTATACCAGCACCAGCCCAATAAAACACTAAAAGAAATTTTGATAAAAACATTGGGCATAAAAGCGATAGTTGATAAAAGAAGAAGGATATACTTTATCAACAATGTAAAATTTCATTTTGATACGGTTGAAGGTTTAGGAACTTTTATAGAAGTGGAAGCAATTGATAAAGACGGGAGCATTGGTAAAAAAAAGTTACAGGCACAGTGTGATGAATATGCAGATTTGTTTGGTATTGAGGCTGCAGATTTTTGTTCGGATTCTTACAGTGATATGATTTTGGAGTAAATCCCACGAAGATACAGAGCCCACAAAGTTTTTCTTTAGTTACTTACAGTTTTTGTAGTCAAAATTGCTTTCCTACCTTTGTCAAATGGCAGAAGACTTAACAATTATCACCGGCAGCAAAGCCGAAATTTATCAATCGCTTATACCACAAATAAAAGCTTTGCTTGAATGCGAGCCCGACCTGGTTGCAAATCTAGCTAATGTAAGTGCAGCTTTGAAAGAGCAGTTTGGATGGCTGTGGGTAGGGTTTTATTTAGTTAAGCCTGATAACAAAAGCCATTCTGATGTTGAACTTGTTCTTGGGCCTTTCCAGGGACCGGTAGCCTGCACCAGAATTAAAAAAAGCCGAGGTGTTTGTGGTGCAGCCTGGCAAAATGCTGAAACTTTAATAGTGGCTGATGTTGAAAAATTTCCCGGCCATATTGCTTGTAGCAGTTTATCGAAATCTGAAATTGTAATCCCTCTTATTAAAAAAGGCGAAGTAATTGGAGTGCTGGATGTTGATGCAGCAGAGTTGGATCAGTTTGATGAAACGGACAAAAAATACCTGGAAGAGATTATTGGATTAATAGATTTGGACTAAGAGGATATACTTCTACAAGCTCAGTAGAGAAAAGGAGTTAAACCCGGATTTTGCAGTTGAAATCTACTGTGGCTTCCAAATCCTTCACAGCTAAGCCTTTCAGAACATTTTTTGAATTCAAAATAGTTCACTATTCTTTCATCCAAAAAATAACCTGAAACCCTTATCTGTTTTGTAT
>JBBQLS010000089.1:0-13952 GCA_038328115.1 Chitinophagales bacterium | reverse complement strand
AAATGGTAAAATAACAGTTTATAACATGAAGTATGATACCATGCGTTTTTCTCCGGCATCTACCTTTAAAATTTTTAACAGCCTGGTAGGTTTGCAAACCGGCAGAATTACCGATGAAAAAATGGTGATTAAATGGGATGGGGTAAAAAGATGGAACGAAGACTGGAATAAGGATATGGATATGACTGAGGCATTTAAAGTGAGCAATGTAGCCTGGTACCAGGAGGTTGCAAGGCGCATAGGAAAAGACACCATGCAGCGATGGATCGACAGCATTGGATACGGAAATAAAAATATAAGCGGACCGGTAGATTCATTCTGGCTTAACAACAAATTGAAAATATCACCCGATGAACAACTGGGGTTTGTTAAAAAATTATATTTTGATCTGTTACCTTTTAGAAGAAGTGTACAGCAGATAGTAAGGGATGTAATGGTACAGGAAAACAATACGGCCTATAAATTGAGTTATAAAACCGGCTGGGGTTTTGGCGAAGATGGAAACGCACTTGGCTGGATAGTTGGCTGGATTGAAGAGAACAGGCATGTTTACTTTTTTGTAACTTTTGTAAAGGCTCCTGTAAAAGAAATAGATATGAAAAACATAAGGTTGAATATTACAAAATCCATTTTGAAACAATATGGTTTTTTTGAAGGGAAGAAGTAAGGGAATTAGCAAGTTTGCTGATGTGCTAATTTGCTAATGATTGCCACCATTATAAGATCAATGTTTACTAAATTGAAAAGATAAGCAACCTTTATGTCTGCTCCCTCTCCTGAGCGTAGTTGAAGGATGGGGAGGGTTGGGTTGAGACTAACTGGATTTTTTTAACATTATCCTTTCCCCCGGTTTGTTAATTTGCACGAAAAATGAATCTGAATTTTCAACACATAGAATATTTAATTGCATTGGCAGTAATTCCTTTACTGCTGATCCTTTATTTTTTTGTGTTGAACTGGAAAAAGCGGACAATAAAGAAGATTGGAGATGCCGATTTGGTGAAGGAAATGATAAAAAATTACGCTCCTCAAAAATTTGCTTTAAAATTTTTATTGGTTTTGCTTGCTATAACGTCTGGTGTTTTTGCTTTGGCAAATCTCCGTTCTCCAAAAGGTATGGAACAGGTAAGCCGCAATGGAATTGATGTTATGATTGCCCTGGATGTAAGCAAAAGTATGCTGGCGCAGGATATTAAACCCAACAGGCTCGAAAGAGCAAAACAGGCTATCAGCAAACTGATTGATAAACTTGACAACGACCGCATCGGTATTGTGGTGTTTGCCGGCCGGGCTTATCTGCAAATGCCTTTAACCGGCGATCATGGCGCAGCAAAAATGTATCTTTCATCAGCATCTACCGATATTGTACCTACACAGGGTACAGTAATTTCAGATGCGCTGAAAATGTGTTATGCATCTTTCAACAGCAAAGAAAAAAAATACAAGGCAGTTGTATTAATAAGTGATGGTGAAGATCATGATGAAGGGGCTTTAAAAATTGCAGCGCAAATGGCAGATGAAGGCATTGCGATCAACACGGTTGGCATCGGCTCTCCGCAAGGTTCAACAATTATTGATGAGCTCACCAACCAGCCAAAACAAGACGCCGCCGGCAATACGGTTATAACCAAACTGAATGAAGATGAATTGATGAAAATAGCCGAAAAGGGTAAAGGTAGTTACCAGCTTTTCACAAATGCTGATGAACTGGTCAGCAAATTGGATGCACAATTAGGAAGTATGGATCAACGCACTGTTACAGAAGATTCACTGGTGAATTACAAATATTTTTTTTCATATTTTTTAATACTGGCTTTAGTTTTATTGGTTGTTGAACTGTTTATTTCAGAAAGAAAGGCAATCGGCAACCTGCCTGCCGGACAGGCAGATCTGCAATTGGCAATTGGCAAAAGCAGTAAAAAAATGGCTACAATATTTCTTGCTGCTTATTGCCTAATGCCTTTTACCTCAAATGCTCAAAATGAAAAAGTATTAATCAAAAAAGGCAATGAAGCCTATGAAAAGAAAGAGTATGATTATGCAATAACGCAATACCAGCAAGCAGTAACAAAAGACCCCGCTGACCCAACGGCACATTACAACCTGGGCAATGCCTTCTATAAAAGTAAGAAAGCTGATGAAGCTGTACAGGCTTACGATGAAGCGGCTTCTAAAACTTCCTCCAAAGCAGACAAATCAAAATCATTTTATAACAAAGGCGTTGTACTGCAGAATAATAAAAAATTGCCTGAATGTATTGATGCTTATAAAAATGCCTTGAAGCTGAACCCGCAGGATGAAGATGCCCGGCAAAATCTGCAAAAAGCATTGCAGCAGCAAAAGCAGGATCAGCAAAAAGAAAAGCAAGACAAAAAAGAAGATAAGAAACCAAAAGACGATAAAAAGCAAAAAGAGAAAGACAAGCCCAGGGATGAAGAGAAAAATGAGCAACCAAAACCTGAGCCATCCAAACTAACCAAGCAGGATGCAGAAGAAAAATTAAAAGCATTACTTCAGCAGGAAAAAAATCTACAGGATAAATTACGAAAAGTGAATACGGCAACATTGGCCAAACCTGAAAAGGATTGGTAACATGGTCTGACGACCTCGTCTGACCATGTTACCAATCCTTGCCCGAAGTAAACTTCCGCATGATAAACAATCACAACCTTTTATTGTTATTTTTGTACCATGCAATTTTACACAGAATCACTAATATCATACAAGCGCCTTAAAACCAGGGAAGTTAAAGTTGGAAACCTTTTGCTGGGTAACAACCATCCCATCCGTGTGCAAACCATGACAACCACTGATACTATGGACACTATGGCAACAGTGGAACAGTCGATACGCTGTATAAAAGCAGGAGCTGAACTGGTTCGTATCACAGCGCCGTCAAAAAATGAGGCGGAAAATTTACAAAACATAAAAGATGAATTAAGAAGAAGAGGATACGATACCCCCTTAGTGGCCGATATTCATTTTACCCCCAACGCAGCAGAAATTGCAGCCAGAATTGTAGAGAAAGTACGGGTTAACCCCGGCAATTATGTTGACAAAAAGAAATTTGAGCAGATTGAATACACCGATGCAGAATATGCAGAAGAGATTGAAAGAATAAGAGAGCGTTTTACGCCACTGGTAAGGATTTGTAAAGAGTATGGAACGGCCATGCGTATTGGTACCAACCATGGTAGCCTGAGCGATCGTATCATGAGCCGCTATGGCGATACTGCCATGGGCATGGTAGAAAGCGCCATGGAATTTTTAAGGATTGCAAGAGCTGAAGATTATCACCAGATAATCTTGAGCATGAAGAGCAGTAACCCGCAGGTGATGGTACAGGCATACCGCCTGCTTGTTAATCACATGATGGAAGAGTTTGGAGAAGCCTATCCGTTGCACCTGGGAGTAACAGAAGCAGGTGATGGCGAAGATGGCAGGATAAAATCGGCAATAGGTATTGGCACTTTACTTGAAGATGGAATAGGAGATACCATACGTGTTTCTTTAACAGAAGATCCGGAACTGGAAATTCCTGTTTGTACTGATATTGTTAAGCGTTATACGAATGTTGTAAGCAAGGAAGAAATTGTTCCAGACATTGATAAACTTCCTTATTCTCCGTTTGAGTATAATAAAAGAGCAACTTTTGAAGTGAGTAATATTGGTGCAAAGCATGTTCCGGTTGTTGTGGCCGATTTCAGCAAGTTTGGAAAAATAACACCGGAAAACCTGCAGACAATTGGATACACTTATGACCATACAACTGATAAATGGAATATTGGCGATGCGGCGGCAGATTATATTTTTTGCAATGAAGCCCTGGACTTTGATCTGCCCGGAACTTTAAAGGTTATTCTTTATCATGAGCCATGGCTTGCCACAACAGATAAAACCAAACATGTTCCAATTTTCGACTTTAATCACTACCTGGATAAGGCTGTTGAAAAATCGGCCCTGCTGAATCTCGTAATGATTGATTGTTATTCTGAAGGCTACCATCAACAACCAATTGAAAAAATATTTTCAATACTGAAGAATGATAAAACAGCAGTCATCTGTTTAAGCAGTACAAACAAAAATGCCATGCAAAGCATACGCAGGATGTTTGTTGAGCTGATGAATAATGATATTAAAAATCCGGTCATCGTTATCTGCGACAGCACTGATACAACCATGGATCAAAGTTTGATTCATTACTCAGTTGAGTGTGGAGGCCTGTTACTCGATGGACTGGGCGACGGTGTTTGCTTTGGCCATTATTTCGGTAACCGGAAAGTTTTTCCTAAAACAAAATTTTTAAACTCGGTTGCTTTTGGAGTGCTTCAGGCCACACGTACCCGCATTTCACGAACAGAATATATTAGTTGTCCAAGTTGTGGTCGCACATTGTTTGACCTGCAGGAAACAACAGCAAAGATCCGGGCAGTTACCAATCATCTTAAGGGTGTTAAGATAGCCATCATGGGGTGTATTGTAAACGGACCCGGCGAAATGGCAGATGCAGATTTTGGCTATGTAGGCAGCGGCGTTGGAAAGATTACGTTGTACAAAGGAAAGGAAGTAGTTAAAAGAAATATCGATAGCCATGTTGCTGTTGATGAACTGATTAATTTATTGAAAGAGAGTGAGGCATGGATAACCCCCTCCGCTACGTCTTGAGCGATAGTCGAAGGGAAGGGCAACTTGGAGTATTAGATAAATGACAGAATTATAGAAAATACATTTTTCAAAGATAAAACACAAAAATTCCCCTTTAGGGGATAAGGGTATGCAAACAGATTTTCTTGTAATCGGTAGTGGAATAGCAGGGTTGACTTACGCATTAAAAGTTGCGGAGGCCTGTCCTGATAAACAGGTTACGGTGCTTACAAAAACACAAAGCGACGAAACCAATACAAAGTATGCCCAGGGTGGCATTGCTGGTGTAATGGACTTTAATAAAGACAGTTTTGATAAACACATTGAAGATACTTTAATTGCCGGCGATGGTTTGTGCAACAGGCATATTGTGGAGATAGTAGTTAAAGAAGGCGTTGAAAGAATAGAAGAGATCATTGAATGGGGTGCTAATTTTGATAAAGAAAAAGATGGCGATTTTAAACTGGGTAAAGAAGGTGGCCACAGCGAATCAAGAATTCTGCATCACAAAGATGTTACCGGCAAAGAAATGGAACGTGCCCTGCTGGAAGCCATCGGCCGTAAACCAAACATAAACCTGCTGCATCATTGTTTTGTGCTCGATATTATTACGCAGCACCACCTTGGCTATTTAATTACAAAAGCAACTCCCGATGTAGAGTGTTATGGTGTGTATGTTTTAAATCTGCAGACCAATAAAACTGAAAAAATACTTTCTAAAATTACCATGCTGGCAACCGGTGGTAATGGACAGGTTTACCGTTCTACCACAAACCCTGCTATTGCAACCGGCGATGGTGTGGCGATGGTGTACAGAGCGAAAGGGCGTATTGAAAATATGGAGTTCATCCAGTTTCATCCAACTGCTTTGTACGAACCAGGAATACGAGGACATAATTTTTTGATAACCGAAGCTGTACGGGGTGATGGTGGTATTTTACGCAACCATGCCGGCGAAGCCTTTATGGAACGTTATGATGAAAGAAAAGACCTGGCACCCCGTGATATTGTAGCAAGGGCCATTGATAACGAAATGAAAATTGCAGGTACCGAAAATGTCTTTTTGGATTGCAGGCATTTCAGCAAAGAAAAATTTACAGAACACTTTCCCAATATTTACGAAAAATGTTTAAGCATAGGAATTGACATCACTAAGAATATGATTCCGGTAACACCCGCAGCACATTACAGTTGCGGCGGTATTAAAACCGATGAACAGGCCAGAACATCCATAAAAAATTTATACGCAGCCGGCGAATGTGCCAGCACTGGTTTACATGGAGCAAACCGGTTAGCAAGCAACTCGCTTTTAGAAGCCATGGTGTTTGCACATAGAGCTTACCAGGATGCAGTCGCAAAATTAAAAGAGGTTGAAGCCTCTCCCTTTGGGGGAGGTTTGGTGGGAGCCTGGAAAACTGACGGTACCAATGCACCCAAAGAAATGATCCTTATCACGCAAAGCGTAAAGGAATTAAAATTGCTCATGAGCGATTATGTGGGTATTGTACGTAACAACGAAAGATTGCAGCGGGCAATGAAAAGGCTCGACCTGTTGTACACCGAAACAGAAGCGCTGTACCAAAAAACAATTGTGTCGCCCCAACTTTGCGAACTGCGCAACATGATCACCGTTGCATACCTTATTGTAAAATGTGCCGAGTTCAGGCACGAAAGCAGGGGCCTGCATTTTAATACAGATTACCCGTTTAAAGAAGAAAGAATACAAAACATAGTTTTGTGATTTTGTGTCCCGGGCAGCAGTAATTCTGGTCATCATTGTTGCGTCGCACTCTTGTACGACATACCTTTGCGCTGCAATGCACATTAAATAAATTTAATTTCATGTACTATATCATTTACGGTTTTTTTTATCTTTTTTCTTTGTTGCCTTTTCCGGTTTTATATTTTTTCAGCGATGGCATTTATTTTTTCCTTTTTTATGTTTTTGGTTACAGGCGCAGGGTTGTAAAAGCAAATCTTATAATAGCTTTTCCGGAAAAATCAGAAAAAGAGATCCGGAAAATTTCAAAGCAGGTTTACCACAATCTTTGCGATACATTTATGGAAATCATCAAACTGATTTCTATGAGCGATAAAACATTTCATAAAAGATGCAAGGGAGATTTTTCCATAATTGAAGACCTGATAAAAAAAGGCAAAAATGTACAACTGCATGCAGGCCATCAGTTTAACTGGGAGTTTGGAAGCCTCTATATGTCCAAAATAATTAAAACCATTCCTACCTACGCCATTTACATGCCCATTAAAAATACGGCGGTAGAGCGACTTTTTTTAAAGATCAGGCAGAAGTACGGCACCATATTTATTAAGGCAACTGAGTTCAGGCAAAAACGTGAGCAGATATTCAGTGAGCGTTTTGTTATCTTCCTGGCTGCCGATCAAAATCCCGGTAACCCAGCATCGGCCTACTGGATGAATCTTTTCAACAAGCCGGCCCCCTTTATAACCGGCCCCGAAGTAGGAGCCATTAAAAACGATGCAGCCGTTGTTTTTGTACGCAGCCGCATACCCAAAAGAGGCCACTATATACTGGAATGTACCTTATATACCGATGATGCAGCCTCCACCTCCACTGGTGAAATTACAGCCGCATTCCGCGATTTTCTGGAAAAAATAATAGAGGAAGAACCGGCCAATTATTTGTGGACGCATCGCCGGTGGAAATGGGATTATAATGATGCTTACAAAGAAAAGTGGATTGGAAACGCCAAAGCCTGATTTAGTTGGCTATTTAATTCAGCCGCCCCATATATCTTTCTAAAATATTATACAGGAAAACCTGGCCATTAGGCAGGTTTTCCTGTATAATAGAATACGAATTTATTGAGTAGCTCTTCTTCTTGCTCTTGAACGTGCAACTCTGCCGCTTTTTTTATCTCTATGTCTACCTATTATATATCCTGCACCTGCACCAACAGCTGATCCGATAACAGCACCCTGTACCCTGTTATTTTTATCTAATACGGCACCCAATACAGCACCTGAACCTGCGCCAATGGCAGTCCCTTTTGCAGCATCGCTCCAACCTTTATCCTGCTTTACAGGTGCTTCGGAAGTTGTAGTTGGAGTATTGTTTCCAGAACCACCACCATTGCTGTTAGAACCGGAATTATTAGCTGTTGTATTTTTTTGGGATGATGAAGCAACTGGTTTAACCACTACCGGCTTATTGGTTACCGGTGTTTTTACGCCCTTATCATTTATCACATATTTGTTGTTACCTACATCGGTTAATACATTGCTTTTAGACAAACCGGTTGTATCAACCAAAACCATGTTTTTAGGAGTGCTTAGTGTTGAATCTGTTTTGCTTTTACATGCAGTAAATATTATAACCACTGTAAAAATGGAGAGGAACTTTTTCATAACGTTTCGTTTTAATTATTTACCGGTAAGTTCATATTTTTTAATACCAGCATAAAATCACAATTCAAATATGATAGTCAAAAAACCATGCCAAAGTGGAAACAGAATTCTTTAAAGATTAATTTTATTGCATTTACATATACAAATTTGTTATCCTAATATCATTTCGGGCATAAAAAAATCCCCGTAAACCGGGGATCTATTTTTATAAATTTGAATGATTTTAATGTTCATGATGATGCTGCATCGCAGTCAACTCGTCGGCAGTTACTAATTTCTCTTTTGCCTTTGCCTGCACTTCAATCCAATTAAATAATTTATCGGTAATTAAACGGCGGTAGCTGCTGTCAACCTGTTTTTCGTCTTTCATCATACGGTCAATATAGCTTTCAATCCAGCCTGTATCATCGCCCAGATTCATGGTACCAAAATAACGCATAATCTCTACTTTCATGTAATCACGCAGTTCTTCGTTGCCCACTTCCAGCCCGTTTTCTTTAATCAGTTTGTCGCTTATTAAAGTCCACTTTAACTGGTTGTTGAAGGAAGGAAACTCAGTTTCAACTTGTTCAGGTGTTTTTTCTTTATCACCACCGGTTTGTAACCAGCGCTTTAAAAACTCAACCGGAAATTCCATCTTGGTTTCATCCAGCAGATAATGGTAAAGCTGGTCCTGTAACTGGTTGCGGCTTTGACCCTGCCAGTAATTTTCAATTTCTTCTTTTATAGCCTCTCTTAATTCCGCTTCTGTCTTGATTTCTTTAGCAGGATAAATCTCTTTAAAAAAATCTTCTGTGAGCTCACGCTTTTCAACCAGGCCAATTTTTACAATTTCCAGATTAAAATATTTTTTAGCAGCTTCTTTATCATCTTTTTCAAATCCTAAATCCTGTAAAAACATTTCCAGCTTATCATCGTCAAAAGCTTTACTCAATTGCACGGTAACCGTTTCTCCAAGTTTTTTACCCATAAACTTCTTTTGGGTAGCAGCAGTTAAATATTTCAGTATAACAGAATTTTCCTTGCTTACACCACCTTCAACCACCGTGCCGTCTTTATCGGCTTCGGTAAACAGGATGTTCAAAACATTTTCATCATTATCAACTGTTTCAGGCTCGGTCATTTTACCGCCTTTAATCTGCATACGGCCAATTTCTTCATCAACCATTGCATCGGTAGCAGCTACTTTATGCAGGGTTACTTTTGCTTTTGCAATTTCAGGCATGGTATAATCAGGCTTTAGACCAATTTCAAACCCAAATTCATAATCGGCAGGGTTATTCATATTGATGTCACGCAAATCGGTACTTAATGGCAAAGGCTGACCAAATATTTCCGGTTTTTCGGCATTTAACCAGCTGTATAACTCCTTCTCAACCGATTTTAAAATTTCGTCGCTGAAAATAGAGGGACCGTACATTTTTTTGATCATGCCTGCAGGTACCATTCCTTTTCTAAAACCAGGTATGTTGGCTGTTTTGCTGTATTCCTTCAATTTTTTATCAAAAGCCGGTAAATAGTCGTCTTTGTTCACTTTTACGGTCAGTTTATCATGTAAAAGACCCATGTTTTCTCTTGTAACTGTTGCCATTATCTATAATTTATCTTTCGCTAAATAAAGAGCAAGGAACAAGGAATAATGAATTTTGAAGTTCTTTATTCAACATTCCTTGTTCCTTGTTCGATATTCGTGAGTGCGGATAATAGGGGTCGAACCTACATGGATTGCTCCGCCAGATCCTAAGTCTGGTGCGTCTGCCAATTTCGCCATATCCGCTTAAGGGCTGCAAAAGTAAGGGATTTATGTAAAACAGAAAACAGAATTGTTTACGTAAATTCGTATTTAACTTATGGAAACTACCATAGAAATACCTAAATACAATCTCAACGAAGAAGAAGAGAAAAAAGAGATACTGCGCCAATACCGCGGGCTTTTGCGTGTTTTAAAGTTAAAGATAAAACCGGGAGATAAGCAATTGCTTCGTGCAGCCTTTGAAATGGCGGCCAAGGCCCATGAAACTATGCGTAGAAAAAGCGGCGAGCCGTACATACTGCATCCGCTTGCCGTAGCCAGAATATGTGTGGAAGAAATTGGCCTGGGCGTACGCAGTACCATTTGTGCTTTAATGCACGATACGGTTGAAGACACCGATATTACCCTGGAAGATATACAACGTGAGTTTGGGCCCGAAGTGACCAAAATTGTGGATGGCCTTACCAAGATAAGTACCGTAATGGATACCAACAGTACCCAACAGGCCGAAAATTTTAAAAAGATCTTACTAACCCTTACCGACGACCCCAGGGTAATTTTAATAAAACTAGCCGACCGGCTGCACAATATGCGTACGCTCGAAAGCATGAAACGGGAGAAGCAGTTAAAAATAGCGAGCGAAACTATTTATGTTTATGCACCCCTTGCCCACCGTATGGGTTTATACACCATTAAAACAGAAATGGAAGACCTGGCCATGAAGTACATGGAACCCGATACTTACAAATACATAGCACAAAAATTAACCGATACAAAAAAGGAACGTTCCAAATATATCAATGATTTTATAAGGCCCATAAAAGAAAAATTAGATAAGGCTCATTTTGATTTTGAAATTTATGGCCGCCCAAAAAGCATACACTCCATCTGGAATAAGATGAAAAAACAGGGTGTTAGTTTTGAAGAAGTGTATGACCTTTTTGCTATCCGCATTCTCTTAAACAGCGCTTTGGAAAATGAAAAGGGCGACTGCTGGAAAGTGTATAGCCTGGTTACAGAAGAGTACAGCCCATCTACACAAAGGTTGCGTGATTGGTTAAGCAACCCCAAAAGCAATGGTTACGAAGCCCTGCATACAACGGTTATGGGCCCCCATGGTAAATGGGTAGAAGTGCAGATACGATCTAAGCGCATGAATGAAATTGCAGAAAAAGGTTTGGCCGCCCACTGGAAATATAAAGAAGGCGCAGCCGATGAAAGCCGCTTTGACAAATGGTTTAGCCAGATACGGGAAGCGCTCAACAGCCCCGATGATAATTCCATTGATTTTTTACAGGACTTTAAAACATCTTTTCTTGCAGAAGAAATTTATGTGTACACACCTAAAGGAGAAGTAAAGATGTTGCCCATTGGAGCATCGGCACTTGACTTTGCTTTTGGTGTGCACACTGCTGTAGGTAGTAAATGTATTGGTGCCAAGGTTAATCATAAACTGGTGCCCATAAGCCATAAGCTGCGCAGCGGCGACCAGGTAGAAATTATTACCAGCGCCAAACA
This sequence comes from Chitinophagales bacterium, assembly GCA_038328115.1. GTDB lineage: Bacteria > Bacteroidota > Bacteroidia > Chitinophagales > Chitinophagaceae > Ferruginibacter. Next base: position 2,650 of record JBBQLS010000089.1, on the reverse strand, counting down.
AAAACCAAATATTGAATGGCTGAATTTTGTAGTTACCAGCAAGGCAAAATCAAAAATAAAAGATACTTTAAAAGAGGAGAAAAGAGCAGTTGCCGACGAAGCAAAATACATACTGCAACGCAAGCTGGAAGGCATGGGTGCCAGCATGAGCCATGCCAACCTCGAAGAACTTTCTAACTTTTATAAAAAAGGTTCTTCGCTTGATCTGCTGTATGATATTGCCATAAAAAAAATTGACCTTAAAGAATTAAAGGACTTTACAACGCATGGAGATAAACTGGTGCCTCCAAAACCAGTTAAGCCAGTTGAAGAAAAGACCGATAAAGAAATTCATACAAAGCACTACGATAAAAAAGATGCAGAGCTCATCATCTTTGGTGAAAGCAGTGATAAGATACAATACTCACTGGCCAATTGCTGCAAACCTATACCCGGCGATGATGTATTTGGTTTTGTAACCACCGGAGAAGGACTCAAAATTCATCGCACTAACTGCCCTAATGCTGCCAGGTTACTGGCAAACTATGGCCACCGGGTTGTAAAAACAAAGTGGGCAAAAAATAAGGAGATCTCGTTCCTTACTGGTTTAAAAATTATTGGTTTAGATGATGTGGGCGTAATTCATAAAATAACCAACCTCATTAGTGGCGAAATGAAATTCAACATTTCGGCCATGACTATTGAAGCGAAGGAAGGAATTTTTGAGGGTAATGTAAAAATATTTGTACACGATAAGGAAGAACTGGATGAACTGGTTGACAGGCTGGTTTCTATGAGTGGCATTGAGCGGGTGGATAGGTATGATACGGAGTAGAAAAACGGCCCCCTCTATCTCCCCCGAAGGGGGAGGAAATGGAATAGAACTAAGCTAAGAGAGAAGCAAAGAGGATATTCTTTTGGAAAAAAGAATTGAAATAATAGACTACCAACTTCCAGTTCCTTCTCCTTTGGAGAAGGGTTGGGATGAGGCCAATTAACAATTGCTTTACTTCCGGTGCAACCCTTTTATAAAAAAACAACTCATATTTGTACATCAAAATTTAAATTATAAAATCATGCAGGAATTAATTACACGCCTTACAGAAAGAGCCGGCATCAGTGCCGACCAGGCAAACAAAGCAATTGACACTATTAAAGAATTTGTAAAAGAAAAATTTCCTATGCTTGGTGGTGCGGTGGATAATATGTTTGCAGGATCTGCAGACAATGCTGCAGCTACTGCAACGACTGCAACTGCACCAAAAGCTGAGGAGCATAGCATGCTTGATAAGATCAGTGATGTTATACCTGGCGAGACTGGCGAAAAAATTGAAGATTTTGCAAAAAAAGCAGCCGATAAAGCAGAAGATATTTTTGACAGCGTTAAAGACAAATTAAGCGGAATGCTTGGCGGAGATGACAAAAAATAAAAAGTAAATAAAGTATTTTATTGCAAAGAGGCATCTTTAAATGATGGCTCTTTACTTTATCGGAATAATTTATTTATTTCAACACTTCCCTGCTTATAACCAGTTTCTGTATTTCACTGGTTCCTTCGCCAATGGTACAAAGTTTACTGTCCCTGTAAAATTTCTCTACCGGAAAATCTTTGGTATATCCATAGCCACCAAATATCTGCACCGCATCGGTGCTAACCCTTACTGCCACTTCGCTGCTGTAATATTTTGCCATAGCTGCTTCTTTGGTCATTGGTAACCCTCTCATTTTTAAATCGCAGGCTTGTTTTATAAGTAAATCAGCCGCTTCAATTTCAGTAGCCATATCGGCCAGCTTAAAACTAATACCCTGGAAATTAGCAATGGGTTGATCGAACTGGTGGCGCTCTTTTGCATATTGCAATGATGCTTCGTAGGCTCCACGTGCAATTCCCAAACCCAGTGCTGCAATAGATATACGGCCACCATCCAGCACTTTCATACTTTGTTTAAATCCTTGTCCCACGGCACCCATACGGTTTACATCCGGTATGCGGCAGTTATCAAAAATCATTTCGGCCGTTTCGCTGGCACGCATGCCCAGCTTATTTTCTTTTTTTCCGGCACTAAAACCAGCGGTTCCTCTTTCCACAATAAATGCTGTTGAATTATCTTTTGTTCTTGCTTCTCCGGTTCTGCAAATCACTACTGCCACATCACCGCTCTTTCCATGTGTTATCCACGATTTGGTTCCATTAATGATCCAGTCATCACCATCTTTCACAGCAGTTGTCTTCATATTGCCGGCATCGCTTCCAGTGTTTGCTTCTGTTAAACCCCAGGCACCAATAAACTCGGCGGTGGCCAGTTTGGGCAAATATTTTTTCTTTTGTTCATCGTTACCAAAGGCTAAGATATGCCCGGTACAAAGTGAGTTGTGTGCAGCCAGTGATAAACCAATTGATCCACAAACTTTTGCAATTTCCTGTATAATGGTATTGTATTCGTAATAACCTAACCCGCTGCCGCCATATTCTTCCGGCACCAGCACACCCATCAAGCCCAGTTTTCCCATTTCTTTAAAAATATGTACAGGAAATTCCTGGCTTTCGTCCCATTCCATCAGGTGGGGTTTAATGTGCTGTAAAGCAAATTCACGGGCAGTCTGTGCAACCTGCCCGGTTAATTCCGATGTTGTAAAGTTCATAAAAACAATCTTTAAAGTTGCAATTTAA
>JBBQLS010000088.1:0-14465 GCA_038328115.1 Chitinophagales bacterium | reverse complement strand
ATTACTTTGCCTGTGCGTTCACTCTTTTAGCCAGCTTGCTCTTTAAATTGGCAGCTTTGTTTTTATGGATAGTACCACGCTTGGCCAATTTATCAATCATAGAAGCAACTTTTGGAAAAGCTTCTGTTGCAGCCGCTTTTTCGCTTGCTTTTAAATCACGTATTGCATTACGGGTAGTTTTGCCATAATAACGGTTACGCTCGTTACGCTTTGTACTTTGTCTTACATCTTTTTTGGTCGCTGCATGATTTGCCATGAAAATCTATTTTTTGGGCTGCAAAGATAGGGAAATGAATGAATAATTTGCTAATGAATATGGAATAATTTTTAATTGCAGCTTCTATTTACTTAATTTGAACTTAAAATCGCTGTATGAACCGGTATATTTTACTCAGTTTACACGTAATATCGCTTGTGTTGCTTGGCCTTGGCTGGGTTAAAGATATTTTACACATCAATATTTCGGTGCATTATATTGTAGATTTTAACCTCTTCAGTGAAAAAAGAAGTGTGCTTGGGATGCTTAAAAAGCTATGGCAAGACGGGAATTACTGGCCGTGGTTGCTCATTTTTCTTTTTGGTATCATTGTGCCGCTGGTAAAATCGGGCATTATTTTTTACCTGTTGCTGGGTAAAAATCCTGATGTTAAATGGCAGCGTTTTGTAAGCGCCATCAGTAAATGGGCCATGGCCGATGTATTTACCATCAGCATATTTGTTGCTTTTTTAGGCGCCAATGCTATGCAAAACACCCAGGCTATTTTACAACCGGGTTTTTACTATTTTTCGGGATATGTAATTTTAAGCGGCATTGTTGCCATTTTTTGCGGAAAATTGCTTTCAGATTCCACAGCAAATGATGCTTAATTAACCGATATTTGCAGCCAATTTCTGCCTAAGTTTCTAGAATTTGTTCAATTGTTTGATATCGTACAAGAGTGCGACGCCAATGAAACCAAATAGTAGTACTGCGGCCGGGCCCAAAAAAATAATTTCAACTTTTTTATGAAGGATTTTCAATACATCACCAATTCGCATCCATCTTACATAGAAGGTTTATACCAGGATTTTGTAAAAGATCCAACCAGTGTGGATGCAGAGATGCGTAAATTTTTTGAAGGGTTTGATTTTGCCGTTACGAGTAATTTCATTTCAACTTCGCTCAATGGAAAAACAAACAACACTTCTACTTCGCCCGATACTTCTATTTCGCCCGATACTTCGACTTCGCTCAGTACTGATCTGGATAAGGAATTAGCTGTCTTTCGATTAATTCTGGCATACAGAAGAAAGGGGCATTTGATTGCTAAAACAAATCCAATCAGGGAAAGAAAAGACCGTGAGGCAAATCTTGAACTTGAAGATTTTGGTTTGAGCGATGCGGATTTATCAACGTCCTTTCGTGCCGGAAAGTTAATAGGTATGCCTGGTGCTTTGCTAAAGGATATTCTGGCACATCTGCATAAATGCTATACAACTCATGTTGGTGTGCAGGTTGCTTATATAACCGACAGAATTAAACAGGAATGGCTTTTTAATGCAGTTGAAAAAACTTTGCTGGAACCTGTGTCGCTGAATCAGAAAAAAAGAATTCTGCAGAAGCTGAATGAAGGTGTGATGTTTGAGAAATTTTTGCATACAAAATATGTCGGCCAAAAACGGTTTTCGCTTGAAGGTGGCGAAACAGCCATAGCCGCACTGGATGCCATCATAAACACGGCTGCAAATAATAATGTAGAAGAAGTAGTGATTGGTATGGCGCATCGGGGCAGGTTGAATGTGCTGGCCAACATCATGGGCAAAACCTACCAGCAGATTTTTAGTGAATTTGAAGGAACCAGTCTGCCAGATACTACCATGGGCAGCGGCGATGTTAAATATCACCTGGGTTTTGGTAGCGATGTAGAAACGGCCGATGGTAAAAAACTGCATTTAAAATTAATGCCCAATCCGTCGCACCTGGAGGCTGTTGATCCGCTTGTGATTGGTTTTGCAAGAAGCAAGGCTGATATTTTATACAACAGCGATTACGATAAAATTCTTCCAATACTCATACATGGCGATGCGTCGGTTGCAGGCCAGGGAATAGTTTACGAGGTTTTACAAATGAGTGGATTGGAAGGTTATTACACCGGCGGAACCATTCACTTTGTAATTAATAATCAAATTGGTTTTACAACAGATTTTGATGATGCCAGAACTTCTGATTATTGTACTTCTATTGCGGCCATGGTTCATGCGCCGGTTTTTCATATTAATGGGGATGATGCAGAAGCGGTTGTGAAAGCCTGCGAAATTGCCATGCTTTATCGCCAGGAATTTAACAGCGATATTTTTATTGATATGGTTTGCTACCGCAAACACGGCCATAACGAAGGCGATGAGCCTAAATTTACGCAGCCGCAACTTTATGCACTCATTGACAAGCATCTTAACCCCCGAGAGGTTTATACACAATTTTTAATACAAAATGGCGAACCCGAGGCAAAGGACCTTGCAAAGGAAATGGAACAGAAATTTCTGGCCGACCTGCAGGAGCGCCTGGATGAAGTAAAACAACATCCACTGACTTACAGCTATCAACCGCCGGAACTTGTTTGGAAAAGTTTAAGAAAAGCAACAGCCGAAGACTTTGATGCTTCGCCCGTTACAGCAATTAGCGGCGATGCATTTACTTTATTATTTGAGGGACTTATGAAATGGCCTGCAGATTTTAAACCGCTACGTAAAGTTGAAAAACTCATCAGCGATAAATTAAAATTATTCAGCGATGAAAATAAAGTTGACTGGGCTACTGCCGAATTGATGGCTTATGGAAGTTTGTTGGTTGAAGGTAAAGATGTGCGTATGAGCGGGCAGGATGTTAAGCGTGGTACGTTCAGCCATCGCCATGCTGCTTTGTATGATGAAGTTACCAATGATGAATACAACAGGCTGAATCATTTTACTGAAACGCAATCGCCGTACCGCATTTATAACTCTTTGTTGAGCGAGTATGCAGTACTTGGTTTTGAATATGGTTACGCCATGGCTAATCCAAATGCATTGGTAATTTGGGAAGCGCAGTTCGGCGATTTTTGCAATGGCGCCCAAACGATTGTTGATCAGTTTATAACAACTGCCGAAACCAAGTGGCAGCGGATGAACGGTGTAACATTATTGTTGCCACATGGCTACGAAGGACAGGGACCTGAACACAGCAGCGCAAGAATGGAGCGCTTTCTGCAAATGTGTGCCGAGTTGAATTTTGTGGTATCGAATGTTACAACCGCAGCAAACTTTTTCCACCTGTTACGCAGGCAAGTTGCATGGCCTTTTAGAAAACCTTTAGTGAATTTTTCGCCAAAAGCAAATTTGCGTCATCCGGGGAGTTATAGTAGCAAAGATGAATTTACAAACGGTGGATTTAAGGAAGTTATAGATGATGCAACCGCCAATGATGCATCCGAAGTGAAAAAAGTTTTGTGCTGCAGCGGAAAAATATATTTCGACCTGGCGGAGCGTCAGCAAAAAGAAAGCAGAAAAGATGTTGCCATAGTAAGGCTCGAACAAATTCATCCAATACCGCAAAAGCAACTAGACGAGCTGTATAAAAAATACAGCAAAGCCATCTGGTACTGGGTGCAGGAAGAACCACTGAATATGGGGGCAGCAACATTCCTGAGAATGAATTTAAAAAATATCAATTTTTATGTCATCAGCCGCCAGCCAAGCGCAGCAACAGCAACGGGTTATGGTAAGGTGCATGCTAAGGAGCAAATGCAGATTATAGATACAGCATTTAGTATTTGACAACACTAATTATTGCGAATTACACCAATTACACGAATTCGAAAAGTAACCTTCTTAATTCGTGTAATTCGTGGTTTTAAATTCGTGGAATAAAAAAATAAACAGACTATGTTCAATTCTTTAAGTGAAAAATTAGAATCAGCGTTCAAGAATATAAAAGGACAGGCTCGTATCAGCGAACTCAATATCGCTAATACCGTAAAAGATATTCGTCGTGCATTGGTTGATGCTGACGTGAATTATAAGATTGCCAAAGAATTTACCGATAAGGTGAAGGATAAAGCAATGGGCGAAAAAGTATTGCTTGCAGTTAATCCTGGCCAGCAAATGGTAAAAATTGTACAGGATGAACTGACCGAACTGATGGGAGGAACTGAAACTGAATTTAATATCAGCGGTAGCCCGGCAATTATTTTAGTTGCCGGTTTGCAGGGTAGTGGTAAAACAACTTTCAGTGGCAAGCTGGCTAATTATCTTAAAACAAAAAAAGGAAAATCACCTTTATTGGTAGCAGCAGATATTTACCGCCCTGCGGCGATTGATCAGCTGGAAGTTTTGGGTGGACAGATTGATGTACCCGTTTACAGCGAAAGGGAAAATAAAGATGCTATCTCCATTGTGCAGGGTGCCATTAAAGAAGCCCGTGCAAAAAATAAAAATGTTATTATTATTGATACTGCCGGCCGTTTGGCGGTTGATGAAGTGATGATGAATGAAGTTGCCGGTATTAAAGCAGCCATCAATCCGCAGGAAATATTATTTGTGGTTGATAGCATGACCGGACAGGATGCCGTGAACACAGCCGCCGCTTTTAATGAGCGCCTCGATTTTACGGGTGTGGTGCTTACCAAATTAGATGGCGATACAAGAGGTGGTGCGGCCCTATCAATTAAATACACGGTTAACAAACCCATTAAGTTTGCCAGCAGTGGCGAAAAAATGGATACGCTGGATGTGTTTTATCCCGACAGGATGGCCCAGCGTATTTTGGGTATGGGCGATATTGTGAGTCTGGTAGAAAAAGCACAGGAGCAATTCGATGAAAAAGAAGCCGCCAGGCTTGAAAAAAAGATCCGCAAAAATCAATTTGATTTTGAAGATTTTAAAACCCAGTTACAGCAGATAAAAAAGATGGGTAACATTAAAGACCTTATGGGGATGATACCGGGTGTAGGAAAACAAATAAAAGATGTAGATATAAATGACGATTCGTTTAAGGGTATTGAAGCCATGATAAACTCCATGACGTTGCAGGAGCGCCGCAACCCGGATTTGATAAACCCAGGCCGCAAAGCCCGCATTGCCAAAGGTGCCGGAAAAGATATTGCTGAGCTCAATGCTTTTTTAAAGCAGTTTGAGCAGATGAAAGGCATGATGAAGATGATGAACAAAATGCCAAAAGGAATGATGCCGGGAATGGGAAGAAGGTAAGCTGGTTACAATTTTACAATCTTAGTGGTAGTTGTTTTATTATCTGCGGTTACTTTAAGTACATAAGTGCCTGCAGCAACATCAGCATATAACCTCATCAGGTGTTTGCCAACATCCAGTTTTCTGTCGTATTGCATAACCAGGTTGCCTTGCATATCGAAAAGTTCAATTTTTGCCTGTGTAACTTTCTCCGTGGTTACATTAACTGTAAATTCATTTACAAAAGGATTAGGGAATACTTTTAAATTTTCTTCGCTGTTGCCAGATTGTTTTAGTGAATCTGAAATGGCAATCATCGAAATGCTATCTGCTTCATTGGTATTTTTCTTTTTCAATTGCTTCACCACAATTTTATCAATCTCCCAGATTGATTTCATGCAACCCTGTATTCCAATGCTGTTCCCTGCTATAGGGCTGGCAAATTGTTTAAAAAACTGTTTGTCATTTATGCTTAAAATAACAAAACCGTCTTTTTGTACTATTTCATAATTATTAAATTCACCGGGGCGATATTGCTTGTTGTTATTTATTTCTCTTGCCATTTGCCTTAATGAGTAATTCCAGTTCTTGCTGAAATAATCCAGTTTTACATCACCCTTTAAGAAAAAACTCAGTTGGTAAATACTGGTTATTTTGCTGGAGATCACTTTATCCCAGTTACCCCATTGTATATCAAAGGCATCAAAAATGTCACCGCCATCTACAAATTTTGCAACAATGGTAATTGAAAAATCTTCTAAAGTATTTAATCCCTTTATTTCTTTTTTATACCAAAGACAACCACGGTCATCAAAGTTCTTTTTGTATTTCTGCCAGCGAAGAACCCCATTGGTAATAACAACAGAAAACGAAGAATCATTTCGCTGTTGCCAGCCATTTTTGTTGTTCCTGAAGTTTTCAGATAAAAGCACTTTACCCTGGCAAAGGCCAGCATGGCTTATAAGAAGAATGATAAGTGTGATAATACCTTTTTGCATACTCTAATATAGAAAATTAAATCCAGTGCACTTTATTTGTGTGTTAAGCTTTTTTAAAGGGTTAATATTATTTTTACTTCTACTTTTAATTATCAACTTATTCAATTAAATTAGTGTGCTAAACGGTTAGCCTCTCAAAGAAAGCGGTCTGCTGTTATTTTTTTTTTCACAATTATCCCATAAAACCAATTGTTCAGGTTCCAGAAATTCCAGCGTACATCCAGGTGCCAAAGCATCTGCCTGTTGCTTCTGTTTTATTTATTAACAGAATGCCTGTAAATTTTTATTATGAAAAAAATCGTTGTACGGGGTTTTAAGAATGATAAATTCTCTTCCGAGGAAATTCAAGCCGCCAAAGAAAGTAAACTGGAACTAAAAGCGTCTTACCAGTTAAGCACTTCCAGGGCCGCTGCTGAAACCCACCAGATCGAACTTGAGAAAGATGATATATTGGAATTTGTTTTTGATGATAATACAACCTGGGTAGGAGGGTCGGAAATCATTCATGATATTTTTCCGGAAGCGGCCAATCAAAAACGTGCCGTTGAAGACAGTTTTGAAATACCGATGTATTTAAATACTGATGAGGCAAATCGTGGTATTTTAGGGGATATTGCTGTGAAGGTTTTAAATGTATTTGCCAAAAAAGCAGTTTCGCAAAAGGTAGTTGAAGTTGCTGCCTGGCTCGAAAAGAAGGCTTTGGAAAACATGAGCGGTGTGTATGCAATAAATGTCGATTTTAAATTGAGCAAAGCGCCCGTTAAAAATGCTGATAAACCTTACCTGCTTTTTCTACACGGCACCAATTCTTCAACCATCGGCTCTTTTGGCGAATTAACAGGCTCAGAACTGTGGAATAATATGCAGCGAATTTATGGCCCAAATATTATTGGCTTGCAGCACGAAACCATGACCAAAAGCCCAATTGAAAATGTAATTAATCTTTTTAAAGAATTACCGGCAGTATGCACGCTGCATGTTATTTCTCATTCCCGTGGCGGATTGGTTGGCGATGTGCTGGCACGTTTCTGCAATGGTAATGCCGGATTTACAGCAACCGAATTAGCCTATTTTGAAAAGACCGGCCGAACCACAGATATTGCCGACATTAAAACCCTGCAAAATATTGCTACAGGTAAAAAAATAACAATTGATAAGTTTATCCGGGTTGCCTGCCCGGCTTATGGTACTACTATTTTATCAAAGCGGCTCGATCATTTTTTAAATATCAGCCTGAACCTGTTGGGTTCTGTATTTGGCCCGGTTGGCATTGCATTAACAGCCGAATTCAAGGAATTGATTGCTGCCGCTGTGGATACCAAAAATGACCCTGACCAGTTGCCCGGCCTGGAAGCCATGAACCCGGCTTCTCCATTTTTAAAAATCCTCAATAATCCTGATAATAGTATCAACAGTCCGTTAACCGTTATCTCGGGTAACTGTGGCGTAAAATTTAATTTAAAAGCCTTGCTTATCATTGCCAGTAAATTATTTTACCTGCGTGATAATGACCTGGTGGTTGATACCAAATCAATGTACTGCGGTACCCGGAGAAATATACCCATCCAGTATTTTTTTGATGAAGGGCCCGAAGTGGATCACGTACATTATTTCAAAAATAAAAAAACACAGGATGCACTCTTACTGGCAATAAAAACCGCAACAACTTCCATTCCTAATTTTACCATTTTCGATCAGTCGGCCCAGGCCGCACTCGACAGAAATGCAATACTTGGCCTTGATGGCGGTGGCGTGTATGTAGATAAAGTAACTGGTAAAAGACCTATTGCTATTGTGTTACCGGGTATTATGGGTTCAAACTTAGACCAGGGGAATAAAAAAATATGGATAAATTATGCCCGTTTTTTAATAGGAGACCTGAGCATGCTCGACATTAGCAAAAAAAATATTTCAGCCTCTTCAATCATTAAAACATCATACAAAAAAATAGTTGATTACTTAAGTGCAGATTATGATGTGGTAACATTTCCTTTCGACTGGCGTTTGCCAATGGCCGATGCCGCAGCATTGCTGAAAGCAAAAATTGAACAATACCTGGCATTTAAAGTACCCATAAAAATAATCGGTCATTCCATGGGCGGCGTGGTTACCCGTGATTTTATAATCAATTATCCCGCCACCTGGAAAAAGCTGAATGCTTCTAAAGATTTTAAATTGTTGTTGCTGGGTGCGCCTTTGGGAGGATCGTACCGCATACCGTATGTTTTGGCTGGTAAAGATCCCATAATCAGCCAGATAAGCAAGATTGACCTGAGGCATACTAAAAAGGAATTGCTGGATATGTTCCGCAAATTTCCCGGCTTGCTGGGCCTGCTTCCGGTTGCCAAAGATGTGGATTTTGCAGATGTAAATGTTTGGCAGCAAATGCGCAACGCATCTTTGTTCGACTGGAATATACCCGATAAAAAGGACCTGGATTTTTGGGGAAATTACCGCGATAATGTGCTGGCAAAAATGGAGTCAATCGAAACAGAAAATATTATTTACATTGCCGGTAAAGATGATGCTACTATTTGTGGTTTTGAAATAAACAACAATCTTCCGGATGAAAAAATAGTTTTTAAAAGCACTGCCGAAGGCGACCAATCGGTAACCTGGGACACAGGCATACCAAAAAAACTTGTTAATACAGATCGCCTGTATTTTGTAAATGTATCGCATGGGGGGCTTGCAAACAATGCCGATATGTTTAACGGAATATCTGAAATACTAAAAACCGGCAAAACTGAATTACTAAGCCGTAACAGGCCTGTGTTAAGGGGCGTTCAACCTGTTTTTGATGCAGTTGAGGAAGAAGTTTATGATACAAATGAAATGAGTCTTGAGAATACCATTCTCGGTATTAAAGAAAAGGCTGCCGCAGCAAAGTCAAACGAAGTTCCATTAAAGGTAAGTGTAAGCAACGGCGATCTGTTTTACAGCAGGTATCCGGTTATGGTTGGTCATTTTATTAATGATGGTATTACCAGTGCCGAAAAAGTAATTGATAATTACTGCAATGGCCGGCTTACGCAGCGCCACCGATTAAATATGTATCCTGGCGAAATTAAAAGCAATGAATTATTTATTAATCTTCAGGGCGATTTTAAAGGTGCAGTGGTAACAGGTCTTGGCGAACCCGGCAGATTAAGTTCTTTTCAGCTTACACAAACAATAGAACAAGCTGCAATAAAATACATGCTTGAACTTATCAACCTGCGTAAAAATATTCCCACATCCGATCTGCAGGCAGAAACAGGAATATCGGTATTGCTGATCGGTTGCGGATATGGTGGGTTATCAATTGAAAGTTCTATACGCTCCATTACACAGGGGGTGCAGAATGCCAATAAAAAAATGGACGGGTTTAATACCGAAGGATTAAAACTTATTGAGCATATAGAGTTTGTTGAGTTGTATGAAGACCGTTGCCTCCAATGCCTGTACATTTTAAGTAAGATAGAAAATGAAGAAGACAGCACTATCAACATAAGGGTGCCCAAAAAACAATATAAAAAATTACTTGGTTCCCGTGTACGCATACCTATGGAGAATGATGCTGAATGGTGGAGCAGGATAACTGTAGTTGTGCATGAAGAAAGTAATGAAGATGCAGACGAGCTGGAAAAATCATTACGCTTTTCGTGCAGTACCGGCAGTGCCAGAGAAGAAGAACGTGAATTGCAGACCAGCCCTGAAATAATAAAGGATCTGATTGAAGATATGAGTACAAAAAATAACTGGAATGCAGGAATAGCTAAATCTGTTTTTGAATTACTGATACCAATCGATTTTAAAGAGGAGATAAAAAAGCAAAGCAACAGTTTGTGGGTATTAAACCAGGAGGCCGCAGCATATCCCTGGGAATTATTGCAGGATAGTACCAACAATGCCCGGCCACTTTGTTGCAACGCCGGTATGATACGCCAGCTTAAGCTGGAAGATTACCGTTTAAAAATAGATGCGGCTGCCGGCAAAAAAGCCCTGGTTGTTGGAGATCCTGATCTGCAGGGTTTTCCGTATGCTCAACAATTACCCGGTGCTTTAAAAGAAGCAAACCTGGTAGCATCTAAATTGGGTGAAAAGGGATATGAAATGCCCAATAACTGTTTTAATAAATCATCCACACAAATCATTAATGCATTGTTTAAAGATGAATATAAAATCATTCACCTGGCAGGGCATGGCATATTCAATCCAAAAAAACCAAAATTATCCGGTATGCTCATCGGCAACGGGGTATTTTTAAGTACCAGGGAAATTTGCCAGATGAGCAAAGTACCTGAACTGGTTTTTGTAAACTGTTGCTTTTTAGGTGATATGAATGGAGAAAAAGTGCTTTATAACAAGCGCCCGTATAACCTGGCGGCCAATATTGGCACACAGCTTATTATGAATGGCGTAAAAGTTGTTATAGCAGCCGGCTGGGCTGTTGATGATGCCGCAGCATTGTATTTTACCGGCATTTTTTATGATGCCATTTTAAGTGGTTATAATTTTGGCGATTCCATTCAGAAAGCAAGGCAAAAAACATTTAGCAGGTATCCCGGCACCAACACCTGGGGTGCATACCAATGTTATGGCGATCCGTTCTTTAAACTAAGAGATAAATCACAGGGTCCGTCTTCTTACAGTTACTTTATTGCACAAGAAGCAGAGAATGACCTGAGCAATTTAATAAACAAGGCCGATACAAAAGGAAGCAGGGCTGAATACTTACTTAAAGATATGGAGGCTATATCTAAAGCAGTTGAAGATGCCGGTATTGATAATGCCTGTATTACCGAAAAAGAAGCCATGGTTTATGCCGAATGTAACGATTACGAAAATGCCATTGCAAAATTTGAAAGCCTGCTGGTTATGGAACAGGCTGACTTTTCGGTAACGGCATTGGAAAAGTATTGCAATATAAGAGCAAAGCTTTGTGTAAAAAACTGGCAGAAAGGTATAAAAAAAGCGGAGCAGTTAGCAATAATAAATAAGGTGATTAAGGATTTAAAAAAATTACTTGATATGAGCAGAACTGCAGAGCGGCTCAGCCTGATGGGTAGTACTTACAAACGCAAGGCTATGATTACCGCTACCAAAGCCGAAAAAATAAAAACACTTGCAGTTGCATCCGATTTTTATAAAGAGGCTTATCATTTGGAAAGCAACAATAACAAAACTTATTCATTAACAAACTGGCTTGAGATTGAAAAAATATTGCTTCTTGCAAAAGCAATACGGGGTATAGCTTCTATGCTAAAAAAATACAAGTTTGCACCTGAACAACAAACTAAGGCTGGTATTGCAGATGCGATTAAAAAAATGGTAAATGCAGATGCCGACATTAATTTCTGGAACGAAATAGCAATAGCCAATGCGCAATTATGCGCCTGGTTGCTGGAGGGAAAAAATACAAAAGAGGTTACTGATAAAATAGTAATAGAATCCTATAAAAAGGTATGGGGCATTGCGGGTTCACAAAACAAAAAAATTTCAGAAATAGAGCATTTCGATTTTTTGATTGATGCTTATACCGGGCTGGTAAAAAGGCCTGCCAATGTAATTGCCATCAAAAAAATAAAGCAAGACCTTGAGAATATGATAAAATAGAAGCCGTAAACTCACATAAAATTGAATAAACTTCGATTTTATGGGGTTTTGTTAAACCGATTGTAAGAATCAGGTCATTTTACCATTTTCGATGCTATTATTTGGCACTTCTCATTTGCGTCGTTATCTTTGTCATCCTTTTTTAAGGAAGAAACCCTATTTAATAACAACCAAAAATTTCTATTTATGGCTGTAAAAATGAGACTGCAAAGGCATGGCTCGAAGAAGCGCCCCTTTTATTTCATCGTTGTAGCAGATGGCCGTGCGCCACGCGACGGTAAATTTATCCAAAAACTTGGTACTTACAATCCTTTAACGGTTCCTGCAACAATTCAGGTAGATCGTCAGAAAGCATTGGACTGGCTGCAAAAAGGTGCTCAACCCACCGATACTGTACGTCGTATCCTTTCTTTCAAAGGTGTGTTGTATCTGAAGCATTTACTTCGTGGAGTAGGCTTAGGCTTATTTGATGAAGCTGGTGCAATGGAAAAATTCACGGCATGGACCTCTGAACATGATTCAAATGTCAGCCGTCGCCAGGGAGCCCATAAAAAGGCCCGTAGCGATAGCCGCAATCAACCGATTGTGAAAAAGGTGGAAGCTAAAGTTGAAACTCCAGTTGTGGCAGCACCCGTTGCTGACAAAATTGAAGTTGAAATTGAAGCATCGGCTGCAGAAGAAACCAAAACAGACGAATAAATCACCTCTGTTCCGTTAATTCTTTTAAAGTCCTGGTTTTATTATCGGGACTTTTTTTATGTACCAAACTGTAAACCTTTGTGGTACTTTAGTGGCGTCGCACTCTTGTACATTTTATTTTTATTGAGCATTAATGTATTTTATATGTCTGCTTCGGTAATTTCAATTTCAGTAATATTTTTACTATGTATTTTATGAATCGATTTTAAAGGCAATTGAAACCAATACTCTTGCTTTTCAATATAAACACTAAAGCAAAATGCCATCTCAGTTGCATCAAATCCACCCTCGTATATTACAGACTGAAACTGATCATCTGACTCTATTTCAGCCCATTCTTCAATACTTTTATTTTCTGCAATTATCTCTTTACAAATTTCATAAAACTCTTCTTCAAATTTGTGAATCATACTATCTAATTTAGGTAAAAGTTTTGCAACTACAAATGTATATGATTACTATCTTACTATTATTTTAGAAATAAGGTTTAAAAGACCTCATATAAAAATCAAGTAACTTGCACCCGATGAATCAATATTTTAAAATAGGCAAACTTGCCGCCAGTACCGGTTTAAAAGGCGAATTGGTTTTTGCAACTTATCCAGACGATTTAAAAAAATGAAACAGCAAAACGCAATTCAAATATTTGAAGAAAAGAAAGTGACAACCCTTTGGGATGAGGAAGAAGGGAAATGGTATTTTTCTATTGTGGATACAATTAAAATTTTAACTTCAAGCCCCAATGCCAGAAAGTATTGGAGTGTATTAAAAACAAGGCTAAAAAAAGAAGGAAGTCAGGTGGCTACAAATTGTAGTCAACTGAAAATGCAATCTGCCGATGGTAAATTTTATAAAACTGATGTAGCAGATACCGAACAGCTTTTTAGGTTGATACAGTCTATTCCATCACCCAAGGCAGAACCATTTAAACTTTGGCTGGCAAAAATAGCTGCTGAGAGATTAGATGAAATGCAGGATCCGGAACTTAGTATTGACAGAGCTTTGGAACAGTATCTGCATTTAGGATATTCAGAAAGCTGGATTAACCAACGACTTAAAAGTATTGAGATACGCAAAGAGTTAACAGATGAATGGAAAAGCCGCGGGCTGAAAGAAGGCGCACAGTTTGCTACACTTACTGACATCGTCACCAAAGCTTGGAGCGATAAAAATACTAAAGCAGATAAAATTCTGAAAGGTCTGAAAAAGGAAAACCTGCGTGATAATATGACCAATACTGAGCTGATTTTAAATATGCTTGCTGAGGCATCAACCAAAGACATTTCGCAAGCCGTAAGTCCCGAAACGTTTGAAGCCAGCAAAAAAGTAGCTCAACAAGGTGGCAATGTTGCAAAAGTAGCCTTGAAAGAATTAGAAGCAAGAACGGTCAAAAAAGTTGTAACAGCATTAAATGCTAAAACCGCTCTAACCCAAAAACAAATTGAAACAACAAATAACAAATTGAAGCAAAAAAAATAAAAAAAGTCACCATCGTACATCAACAATGAATCAATATTTTAAAATAGGTAAACTTGCAGCCAGCACCGGTTTAAAAGGCGAACTGGTTTTACAGCATAATCTTGGAAAGAAAAATACTTTTAAAGGCCTGGAGGCCATATTTCTTGAAGAAAAAAAAGACAGCTTTATTCCATATTTTATCCAATCAGCAAAAATCAGGAGCGATAATGAAACCGTGATAAAATTGGAAGGTATTGATATTGTAGAAACTGCCCGTAAATTAACACCCAAAGAAGTCTGGCTGCTGGAGGAAGATTTTAAAAAATTCGCTGCAAAATCATCACCCATCGCCTTACTGGGTTTTAATATCATTAATGAAGGCGAAGACCTGGGCGAAATACTGGAAGTGATTGAACAACCGCACCAGGTTTTATGTGCCATACTTTTAAATGGTAAAGAAGCACTCATACCCATTCATGAAGACAGCCTTGAAAAAGTAGATGCAAAAAA
>JBBQLS010000087.1:0-14491 GCA_038328115.1 Chitinophagales bacterium | reverse complement strand
CTTGCGTTTCGTGACTGTAACGCTTTGCGGATTTGATACCAACCCACATCAGCGCGGTTCAGTTTTAATTCGTCGCGCACGGTGCGTGTATCGGTATGAGCGAAATAAGATTGCCATAGTTTTTTTCCTTCTTCTAAAACCTGTTGTGCTTCTGCTGAAAGTTTTTTGTCTTTTAAATATTGCACCATAAAATCACTCTCGAACCGTTCGGGTGCTTTTACTTCGGCTTCGGTGTAGGGTATAAAGTGGTTAACGATGCTCCATTGTTTGCCGTTCCACTCTAACTCGTTGGCACTGGCGGTTAGGTTGCTGCCATTAAATAACATCCAAACCAAACAATCATTTTTAAATTCATCAGTTAGTGGTTCGGTGGGTTGTAAAAATTGATCACGGTCGTTGAGCCAGGTTGGTTTTACTAATCTTCTTGCAGAAAAAATAATTGCAGCTTGCCAAAGGTTCTTTTCATTAATATAAAAACCATGTCCTCCGCCATAAGGCGAAGAAAAAACTACAGTTTGTTGAGTTGCGTGCTGAATATCATTTACCCCACAATACATATAAGCTAAAGCATTTTCTGACCAAACTGAAAGCCATGCCTTACCAGGTGTAGGAGCTATTGCATTTTTAAGCGGAATAACTTCTGTTTTATTTGCTCTGGGGCGTTTTAGCCAAACATTTAAAAAAACTTCATTTGGTAAATTATAAAAACTTTTTTCACCAATAGGTTGTGCATTTTTATCTAACACATCCGTAATAATTTCTGTAATTACACTTTTCTTTTTAGCATTTTGATTTGTTTTCCATACTAAAAATCCAATGGGAAAATTACCCTTTAATCCATCAAAAGATTTACTATGTACCACAAATCCTCCTAAATATTCAGCACTCCAAACCTGTCTGAATTTTTCAAAGTTGGGAGCATTTACATATTTCATCTTACTAAACATTGCTATGGTTGCAGTAGGTATTTCTAATGCTACTCTTGCAACAAATTGAGTAAACAATTCATTGCTTGCCTTGCCATATAATTTCATCGCTGTTGCTGCAAATTTTGTTTTAGCAACCCCAGTTTTATTTTCTGCATCTTCACCTATTGCTGTATTATCTGCATTGGTTGCCTCCGCATACGGCGGATTAATCAACACTAAAATCTTCTTACCTTCTGCAATTGCTTTGCGTAAACCATCGGGTATTTTATTGGTAAGGGTATAATCTATATTGCCATCATCGTTTATATCATCATTTAAATAATCGTATTGAAACCGGGTGGCTGCCACACAGGTTTTAGTGGCGTGCATTACATCTACATCTGCACTATCAAGCGTGCTCATGTATATATTGCGTGGGTTGCTGTGCTTAACCTCCAGGTTGCCCACACCGCAGCACATATCCCACACTATATAATCTTTTTGCCAGTTGCTGCCCAGGGTTTCGGTAAGTTTATCGTAGGCTTTATCTACCACATTTAAAGGTGTGTAATAGGCACCTTTAAAGCTGCGTTCGTCAAGCGGTATCAGGCTGTCACGCCGCTCCAGCAGGTAGTTGCGGTATTCCTGTTTTGGCGGGCGGTGGTAAATGGCCCAAAACTGGCGGTAGCCTTCTTTATTGCCCAGTTCGTACAATTTACCGCCTAAACTAAAAACCGGGTTGTTGTTTTTATGCAGCAGTTCGGCCGGTAAATCGTTATGGGTGCTTACGGTGCCATCGCTCATAATATCTGCAAAAAACAACAGGGCATAATCTTCGGCGGCCACGCCTTTTATTTCGTTACCAATCATGCCCACCCATTTATCAAAAACCTGTTTAAGGTTATCGGGTGTAATTTGGGTGCGTATAATATCGCCGCTTTTAATGGCGTTCTTTATGGTGTTTATAAATTCATCTTCGTTGGTTTCTATTTTATAAGAAACAAAGTAAGTGCCTATAAATGCCGATACCACATCCAGCGCTTCCTGTGTGTAACCACTGGCACTTTTGCCCCATTGTATGGGTTGTTTTTTGTTAGATAGGAGGGGGAGGGCATCAGCCGTTTTCATAATGGCTGCTTTTTTGGTATCAATTACACATAAAAAAGGCGGCACGGTTTCGCCGTTGTTAAGTGCCTGCTGCACATAATGCAGCAACTGGGTAAACATCTGGTAGGTGCTGTGTTTATAACCGTCTTTAGCCTCAAACCAGATTTCTTTGGTTTGTATATCTATCAGGTTTTTGCTGTAGCCCTTTAATCCAAGCGCTTTTATGTAAGCATCTTTTACATCTTCTTCGGTTTGTGCCAGTTGTAATTTTTGGTAAAGGGTCATGCAGTAAAGATATTGAAAGAGCGTAATTAATCAGCAGATAAAAAAGCAATATGATTGGTGAAAAATGGAGTTGGGGGTTGTTTATTGTTGCTGCGGCAAAGATATATCTGCGGTGTCACCTCTTGCTTGCAAAGGCTTGGCGGCAGAGGTGTCAGCTTTTAAAAAGGTGACACCTCTTGCCAACGCTCGATTATGCTGTTTTGGTAACCGTCTTGTAATTAATCAGCAGATAAAAAAGCAATATGATTGGAGAAAAATGGAGTGGGGGGTTGTGTTAGTTGCGGCGGTAAAGTCAAATTAAGTTAAGCCGCCTGCGACGCCTTTTTATTGGAACGCAGATTTTTATGATGATTATGATAGGTTATGATCTATCTACTTGCAAATGAAAGGCTAGGCTGCAGAGGTAACACCTCTCGAAGAGGTGTTACCTCTTGCGGCGCAAAAAACGCTGTCGGCATGGGCTCGGCGGCAGAGGTGTCAGCTTTTGAAAAAGGTGACACCTCTTGCCAACGCACTTTAAAAAAAACCGCCCGCAAGGAGATAGTCAAATCTACATTTTTGTAAATTCCATTTAACAAACTCCAACCTTTATTAACGAACACTACGACTTTGTTACCAAATTCGCCATCTTTGTTACCATATTCTACAACTTTGGCTACAAACTATACAAGTTTGGTTGCAAAATAGCTGTATTTGGTGCCAAATTCTACTATTTTGGCTCTATTTATAGCAACTATGGCATTAAATGCCACATATTTATCGTTAAAGCTTACAGTTTTTACTACAAATAGTACATTAATTGAAAGCCAGTTTACAGCACTATAATCAAATTCTAACTACTTTCTTATAAAACATGCGATTTTAACAAAATACTCATATTTTAACATATTTTATTTGCAAATACATAAACGGTATTATAAATTAGAGGAATATTATATTGTACCATTAATAATCTTTTAAATCGTAAACTAATGGCAAAACTTACAAAGGGCAGAGTTGTAATAAGCCCGAACTTTAAAGAAACAATGGATCTTGCACAAAAAGTGTATGATAAACACCTGGCAGATGGTGCCAATTCGTTACTCAGCAATCTGGATGGCGAAGACTGGGCTGTAAGCGGCCCGTTGATAGCGCCGAGCCTGGCACTGCATAACGAGGCTGTAAAACTTTCGGACCAGGCCGAGAAATTATTCCGGCAAAGAGATGCAACATCGGCTAAGGTAAAATCGGCTTTAATAACCAGTAAAAACACCTTGAAGGGCAGATTTACAAACAGCCCCAAAACAATGGCGGACTGGGGCTTTGTAATTGATGACACGCCACCGGCAAAAAAAGCAAAACCAAAACAATAATATTCTGAAAAACTCAACCTTAACTGTGCGATATAATATTAAAGACCGGGCATTTGCCCGGTCTTTGTTTTTACATAAGTATTGGATGCCTTTTCATAGGTAATATATTGCCAGAGTTAACAAAGCCCTTTACCAGCTTGTATTTCAAAGATACACAATTTGCTTATAATTAATATTATGTTAAACAGAGTATTTGGAATATTCTATCTTTGTTATTGCAAGGTTTGGTTGAATATGCTGGTCTGAGTTATACAGGATATGCTAAATCACCTACCCTTGTATCCCTTCTGTTAGTAATTGCCGGAGGGATTTATTTTTTCATGAAGAACGACTCAATGCCTTTTAAGTTTGGTACGCCGGTTTAATATCTACTTTAAAATTTTACTATGCTCCATAAAGGCTGATAATTTTTACAATCTTATTAAAATCAATGAATTATATAACAACACAATAACAATTTTATAACAAGCCTTTGCCCATAAAGTCGCATCTTTGTCTTGGTTTTTCATAGGATATTGGATTAAAACGGGGCTAAGTTTTTACTTGGGCCCCTTTTTTATGGGTTTTAAGCAGCGTGGGCTTGCTTGTCCCCAATAATGATGGTATTAAAAACTACTGTTCCAAATCAAGGAAAAACAAAAAACCCAATCTTTCAATTGGGTTTTGCATATATCTATTAAAAATTGTCAATTAACTTTCCGCAGGTTCTGCAGGCTCTTCGGGTTCAGCTGGTGCTTCAGTATCCGTTGCAGTTTCATCAGTACTTGCTTCTGCTACTATCGGGTTTCCTTCTTCATCCAATAAAACAGTTTCTTCTTCTGTAATGAGCGAAGCCGAATTATCATCCAGTTGTGTAATGGCTGCAATTTCATCTCCTTCATCAACCTTTATCAGTTTTACACCCTGTGTTGCACGGCCCTGCTCACTTATCTTGCTCACCGCCATGCGAATGGTGATGCCGCTTACGCAGGTAATCATTAAATCTTCTGCTTCGGTTACAGCCAGTAACCCAACTAATGAACCGGTTTTTGCAGTAACACTGATAGTTTTTACACCTTTACCACCACGGTTTGTAATGCGGTAATTGGCTTCGCCGGTTTCGGGGTCATCCAGGAAGGTACGTTTACCATAACCATTGGCACTTACTACCAACACGGTTTTGGTTTTGTCTTCTACATTCACGCAAACCATGCCCACTACTTCGTCCGTTGCATCATCCACATCAATACCGGATACACCAATACCTCCACGGCCGGTTGGCCTTACTTTAGCTTCTGGAAAACGAATGGCACGGCCACTTTTAACCGCCATCATGATCTCACAATTACCATCGGTTAATTTAGCTTCCAGTAACTGGTCGCCTTCTTTAATGGTAATTGCGTTAATACCGTTCTGGCGTGGACGGCTAAAATCTTTCAATCTTGATTTATTGATAATACCCTGCTTGGTACATAAAACGATGTAATGATTGTTTACATATTCCTCATCATCAAAGTTTTTAACATCAATAATGGCCCTTACTTTATCATCCGACGGAATCTGTATCATGTTCTGTAATGCCCTGCCCTTGCTGGTTTTATCGCCTTCGGGTATTTCATATACTTTCAGCCAGAAACATCTTCCCATTTCGGTAAAGAATAATAAGGTATGATGGGTGCTGGCTACAAACAGTTTTTCAATATAATCTTCCTGGCGGGTGCTGCTGCCTTTAGCACCACGACCACCACGGCGTTGCTGCCGATATTCTGCGGCAGAAGTACGCTTGATATAGCCCAGGTGAGAAATAGTAACCACCACATCTTCATCTTCAATCAGGTCGAGCATATTAATTTCATCACCCACATACACAATCTCTGATTTACGCTCGTCGCCAAATTTCTCTTTTACTTCTAACAGTTCTTTTTTGATGATATCGTAACGCATATCTTCATTGGCAAGTATCAGTTTCAAGTGATCGATCAACTTCATAATTTCAGCATGCTCTGCACGGATCTTATCAATCTCCATTCCCGTCAACCGCTGCAAACGAAGTTCCAGTACAGCTTTCGCTTGTATCTCACTCATGCCAAAGCTGGTCATCAAGCCATCCTGTGCAATATTTGGTGTTGATGATTCACGAATGAGTTTGATTACCGCATCCAGGTTATCCAGCGCAATGATGTAACCTTCCAGGATGTGGGCACGTTCTTCTGCCTTGCGTAATTCATATTGTGTACGGCGTACCACTACTTCATGACGGAACAGTATAAATTCGCTGATAAGGTCTCTTAAATTCAATATCTTTGGCCTGCCTCTTACAAGCGCCACATTATTTACACCATAAGATGTTTGTAATTCTGTTTGTTTATAAAGATGATTTATTACCACCTGTGCAACTGCATCTTTTTTAAGATCAACAACAATACGGGTGCCTTCTTTATTATTACTTTCATTATTTACGTCAGATATACCTTCAATTTGCTTGTCGTTGATAAGGTCGCCAATTTTAGCCGTCAGCATATCCCGGTTAACCTGGTAAGGCACCTGGGTTATGATTATTTTTTCACGGCCGGTTTTGGTAGTTTCAATATCAACCTTACCACGCAACACCACCCTTCCACGTCCGGTTAATAAACCTTCCTTAACCCCTTCAAAGCCGTAAATAACACCACCAGTCGGAAAATCGGGGCCTTTTACATATTTGATCAGCTCCTCGCAGGTAATTTCTTTATTATCAATATAAGCGATACAGCCATCAATAACTTCGCTTAAGTTGTGCGGCATCATATTGGTAGCCATCCCCACGGCAATACCGCTGCTGCCATTTACCAATAATTGCGGAATACGGGTTGGTAATACCATTGGCTCCTTCAACGAATCATCAAAATTGAGCTGATAATCCACCGTCTCTTTCTCAATATCCTCCAGCATGGCTTCGGCAAACTTTTCCATACGCACCTCGGTGTAACGCATGGCAGCCGGAGGATCCCCATCTTCGCTGCCAAAATTACCCTGCCCGTCAATCATGGTATATCGCATTGCCCAATCCTGCGCCATACGCACCATAGTCTGGTAAATGGCACTGTCGCCATGAGGGTGAAATTTACCCATCACCTCCCCTACGATACGGGCCGATTTTTTATAGGGCTTGTTGCTGTTATTACTGAGTTCACTCATGCCGAATAAAACACGGCGGTGAACGGGCTTAAGGCCATCACGTACATCAGGTAAGGCACGTCCAACAATTACACTCATCGAATAATCGATGTAGGATGTTTTCATTTGCTCCTCAATATTTACGGGAATTATCCGTCCGCGGTTGTTCAAATCTCCACCTTCTAAGGGCTGATTTTCTTCGTTTAAATTGTCGTTATTTTCCATAATTTTTTATCGTGTGCGAAAGTACCGATTTTAGCCCGTTATTCCGCATAAAAAAGGGTGTTTTTAAGGGGTATTTTTACACATATTTTGGGTTGTTGTGGATAGAATCACGGATGACGCTGACAAGGCGGATTTGCACTGATTTTTCATCCTTTTTTTATCAGTATAAATCCGTGTTATCAGCGTTTCTATCCTAAATGATTTAAATTGCCGTAAACTTTTTTACTTGAAAACGATTGTACTCATTGGTGCCGGAAAATCAGCTACGGCTTTAATAGATTATTTAATTGCAGAAGCAGAAATTAATAACTGGAAATTTATTATTGCAGACAGCAACCGGGAGCAGATACTTTTAAAAACAAATAACTCTAAATACGCCGAAGTGCAGCAACTGGATGTTACCAATGAAGATCAGCGAAGCAAATTGATACAAAGGGCACATGTAGTTATATCGATGATGCCCCCTGCCCTGCACTTTTTGGTGGCCAAAGATTGTGTTGAATATCGCAAGCATTTATTAACTGCATCTTATTTAGATGATAAAATGAAAAGCCTGCAGGATGAGATAAGCAACCGAAAATTATTATTCATCTGTGAAATGGGGTTAGACCCAGGAATTGACCACATGAGCGCCATGAAGATCATTGATGAGATAAAGTCGAAAGGCGGCAGGATCACTTCTTTTAAAAGCCATTGTGGTGGCCTGGTTGCGCCTGAAAGTGATGATAACCCCTGGCATTATAAAATAAGCTGGAATCCACGAAACATTGTTATGGCAGGGCAATCTGGCGCTGTTTATAAAGAAAACAATGAGATAAAAACCATTGCCTATCATGATCTTTTCAATTGCAGCAATGCCATTTTTTTTAATGGATTGCAGGACCTCGCATTTTATCCTAACCGGGATTCACTGAGTTATATACCTACTTACAAACTGCCTGATACGGCAACTTTTTTAAGAACTACCTTACGGCACATTGATTTTTTTAAGGGATGGAATGCGGTTGTACATGCAGGCCTTACAAACGAAACTGAAATACTTGATTTAACCGGTTTAACATTTGCAAAATGGTCGGCAGCTATTTTACCCTTTGTAACCGCAGAAAATAAGCAGATGTTGACTTACCTGGGTTTGTTTGACGAAACACCCATGCCTGCAACCGCAAAAACATCAGCAGAAATTTTACAATTTTTAGTTGAAACAAGATTAAAAATGGAGCCGTCAGATAAAGACATGATTGTGATGTTGCACGAATTTGAATACAAACTCAACACCGGCCTGAACGACAAAGTAACCAGCCTTAAAAGCTGCCTGGTAGTAAAAGGCGAAGACAGTCTGAGAACTGCTATGGCAAAAACAGTTGGGTTGCCGCTGGGTATTGCAGCCAAACTTATTTTAAATGAAACCATTAAACTTAAAGGATTGCATATACCAATTGCTAAAGAAATTTATGAACCTGTTTTAAAAGAACTTGAAAAAGCAGGTATTAAATTTAACGAAACTGCGATATAAAAAATATTTTTAGTTATACGTATAAAATTATTATCTTTGTAGTATAAACTATAGTTATGGACGCAAAAATCACTTTAAGTTTTGATGAATCGGTTATAAAAAAGGCTAAAAATTACGCCGAAAATAACAACATAAGCCTTTCCAGGCTGACTGAATTTCTATTAAGTAAAGTTACCAGCAACACCTATCAATCGCTTGAAGATTTACCCATTTCAGATTGGGTTAGCGTGGTTGCTGAAGGCGAAGTAGAATATAAAACCAAAGCAAAAAAAAATAAAGATTTAAAGGCTGAATATTTTAAAAGTAAAAAATGAGGATATTTTTAGATGCCAATATCCTGGTTTCGGTACTGAACAAGGAATACCCTTTATTTACCTATGCAGCACGGATTGTAAGCCTTGCAGATAATAAAAAATTTACAGTTTTTACCTCTCCTGTTTGCCTGGCCATTGCATTTTATTTTGCCGAGAAAAAAAGCGGTACTCAATCAGCGAAACACAAAATTAAATTGCTCTCAGAAAAAATTTTAATTGCTGAAGTAGGCAAAAACGAAGTAATAAGGGCTTTGGAAAACAAGCAGGTAAATGATTTTGAAGATGGTATTGAATACTATGCCGCTATCAACAATAAATGCGATGTTATTGTAACAGAAGATACCGGCGATTTTTATTTCTCAGATATTAAAGTATGCAGGGCACGCAATTTTCTGGAAGAATTTTTATTCAGCTAATAATCTCTTCAACTCCGCCACACCTGCTGTTGCAGGCATTTCAATAACATGCAGGTTATTTTGTTTTTCTATTGCCGGAATTTTTCTGTCAATGATAAACTTAGGTAAATAAGGCGGTGCATAATATAATAAAGATGCCGCCGGGTAAACCTGCAGCGATGTACCCACCACTACAAAATAATCGCAATTATGCAGCAGTGCAGCAGCTTTTTCCATCATGGGTACGGCTTCGCCAAACCAAACTATATGTGGCCTTAGTTGTGTGCCATCTGCAGCCAGATCACCCAGGCTAATATCTCCACGAATATCAAAAATGGTTTCTTCATCAGCCACGCTGCGCATTTTAAAAATTTCGCCATGCAGGTGCAAAACCTTTGCAGAGCCTGCCCTTTCGTGCAGGTCATCTATATTTTGAGTTATAACCGTTACATCAAAATTCTTTTCAAGCTCCGCCAAACCAACATGAGCAGCATTTGGCAATGCAGCAGCCACATCCCTGCGGCGGTCGTTATAGAAATCTAAAACCAGTTGCGGATTTTTATGCCATCCCTGCGGCGATGCTACTTCATACACATCATAGCCATTCCATAAGCCATCACTGTCTCTGAATGTTTTAAGGCCGCTTTCTGCACTTATGCCGGCGCCAGACAGTACAACGATGTGTTTTTTATTTTTCATTGAAATTTTTCTTACCGGCGGTTAATTTCGCAACAGTAGTTTGAAGAAGGCGTTGCTTAGTATCATCTCTTTTTGCAGCAAGTATCCATTCCACACATTCTCTTTTATGTGTAAATGCAAGGTCTTCAAAAAAAGCAGCGGCCTGCCTGTTTTTATTAAATAATTCTTGTAGTTCGCCTGGTGCTGCCACGGTACGGATTTTATAATCTACGCCGGATGCAGGATTTGTGCTGCAGAAGTTATCTTTTTTTTTGCGCCTGCATCCTGCTTTTTAAAGCAGGCTGCACTCCACACATTGTCCAATGCAATCATCCGAACAGCTTCAAAACCATAATCGGATACAAAGTCCCAGTTTTTATCACGACTAAGGTCGCTTGCAATTTTGGAAGTTAGTTTTGGATAAGCAATCCAGAATTTAGCATCTTCTCCCAAAACAGGAATAACATCTTTTAAAATCTCAACCAATTGACGGTGGCTAACGGCAAATACCAACGCAAAGTCTATTTTACGGGTTTTTAACAGCGGCGTAACGCTTTTGGAAAAAGTAAGTTTTATAAATTGCTTTTCTATTGATGAAGGAAGGCCTTGTATCAATAAATTTTTTTCATCCCGCAGTTGCAGTTTTTCAAGTAGTGTTTGAGCAGTCATATTCAATTAGCAATTAGCAGTTAAAAAGAGGTATGAATGAAATGCTGTTGTGTAAACATTACTTCATCGTCAAGCTTTAAATTTTAGCAGATAACGTCAGTTCTGTTATATTTTTTGAAATGAGTTGGTTTTTAAAGGTAAACATTATATACGATAGATAAAAGTTTTAAGCCCCAAAAACTCCAGTTTCAGGGAGTTTTTGGGGCTTAAAGCAACTATTTCATTTACTTACCTACCGGCTTGTAGTAGCTCAATGCCTCTGGCATTAGCTCTTTTAAGCGGGCAATACGATTTTCGTCTGCCGGGTGGGTTGATAAAAATTCAGGTGGTTTTTGTCCGCTTGATGCTGCTGCCATACGCTGCCAAAAAGGAATCGCTTCATTTGGATTATAACCCGCCATGGCAGCAAAGTTTAATCCTAGATGGTCAGCTTCATATTCCTGACTACGTGAATTGGGTAGCAACACTGCAATTTGTGCAGTGGGTGCAAATACGTTGTTGAACAGTGTATTATATTTTTCGTTATTGGCTGTGGCAATATTCCCTACAATTTCAAGGCCCTGTGCTATGGCTCCCTGGCTCATTCGTTCATTACCATGATGTGCTACAGCATGGGTAATTTCATGCCCCATCACAACGGCTAAAGCTGCTTCATTCTGCGTAATACCCAACAGACCGGTATAAACAACTACTTTACCTCCGGGCATACACCAGGCATTCACTTCTTTAGAATCGACCAGATTAAATTCCCATTTATACCCGTTGAGTTCGCTACCCAAACCTTTTTGAGTATAATAATCAGTTATCGCTTTTGAAATTCTGTTTCCTACCCTTTTAACCATTTCAGCATCCTTGTTAGAACTGCTGTTTACTACTTTATTTTGCGAAAGAAAAGTTTGATATTCCGTTAAAGCCTGCTGTTGTAATGTTGCTTCACCAAATAAAGCGAGTTGTTTGCGGCCGGTTATGGCATTTGTGGTACATGCAACAAAAAAGGCTGTGGCAGTAAGTACAAGAAAAAATTTTTTCATTTTAGTTTGAGTTTTATAAATTGATTAATCAATTGGCGTACCAATATGCCTTTTTGTAATAATTATACAAAAAAAATAAAGTTAATAGTACAAGATGAGGAGGACGTAAATATAAAGATTAATCCTGATTCCGGCGGGATTTTCTTCTGTCTCTATGCTTAAGAATGGGTATGCGGCTTTCTACACCACGCAAAATACGACCAATGTTTTTTTGGTGTGTAACAATTACCAATATTGCCACAATAAGGGCAAAAACCCTGTATAATATTTCATTTTCATTCCATATCCACAACACGCAGATGGGGAGAGCTAAAGCGGCTAATATCGAACTTAAAGAAACATACCGGGTTAAAAAAAGCACCAGTACAAAAATACCAATACAACTAACCGCTATTACAGGTTGTATTGCAAGTACCATACCCAATAAAGTAGCCACTCCTTTTCCGCCCTTAAAACCAGCAAAGATTGGAAAGATATGCCCAAGTACAGCCGCAGTTCCCAAACCAAGCATTAAGTTGGTTCTTTCCAGCTCATGACTCATATAAAAAGGAAGAAAATTATAAAGCATTACTGCTGTTAATCCTTTTAAAATATCAATGACCATAACCATCGTACCATAGCGTGAACCCAAAACCCTGAAAGTGTTGGTAGCACCCATGTTGCCGCTGCCATAGTCACGTATATCTATACCAAAAAAACGTTTACTTACTAATAATGCTGTGGGAATGGAACCAATTAAATAGGATATTATAATGAGAACGAGTTCTTTCATTTGTTTCCTTGTGCTTGAGTTGAACTACAAAAATAAAGAAAATTTAACTGAGATGGACAGATATTAACCAACAAGGTTACAATTTGTTGATAAAGTTTTGCCGGCAACTGAAAATATAAATTATTTATATTCTTAATTCACCTTGGCCAATATACTAATCCACTCACCTTTTTGTTTGGTTTTTATCTGAGAAATGCCGCTCACAGCAAGGGCATTCAGCATAACCGGCTCGTCAGCCTTTATAAATCCACTCAATAGAATTATGCTTCCTTTCTTGCTTACGGCTTTGATGGCGGCCAGATTATTAATAATTACATTTAAGTTGATATTGGCCAAAATGATGTCATAAACATCATTTGATGCAATGGTTTCAGCCTTTACAAGGTTAATTTTAGTACAATTATTTGCGGCTGCATTTTCAATAGAATTTTCAATACTCCATTCATCATAATCAATGGCATCGATAGAAGATGCTCCCATTTTTTCGGCCAGGATGGCCAGAACAGCCGTACCTGTTCCAAAATCAACTACGGCTTTACCGGTAAAATTTAACACTTCCATTTGTTCAATCATCATATAAGTGGTTGCATGATGCCCGGTACCAAAACTCATTTTTGGAGTGATGATGATCTCATGCTTTACCTCATTGACCGGCTGATGAAAAGCTGCCCGGATGCCAACAAAATCACCTACAATAATGGGCTCAAAGCTGCTCTCCCACTGCGCATTCCAGTTTTGTTGCGGCACAATGGTAATTGCATAATTAACCGGTACAGTTTTAAGAATCGGTTCCAGACTATTTTCATCAAAGCCATCTTCTTTAATAAAAGCCAGTAAGGAATTTTCTGTTTCCTCAAAGCTTTCAAAGCCTGCATCTGCTAATAAAGCAACCAGTATTTCAGCTTCTCCTTCGTTTAAAGTTTCAAATGCTATCTGCAGGTAATTCATAATGTTGATATTTAAAAAACCATCCGGCCAGATGGACGGGAAATATATAATTCAATGGACCCGGTTATTAAGTTGACTACTGCTGCGGCAGCTTTGGCTGCAATGTTAAAGCACAACTATACTTTTTAAAACTTAATACTATATACAATAATGTTACGTCAATAAAGACTTATTAATCCGTTGCTGTCATGATATTGGTTTTTGTCAAAGTAGTACAGGTTATAGCCTCACGTCATGATTCGTGGCAGACAATATTTTATTTACTTTTCTGTCACCAGCGTTGGCAAAGAGTTAATATTTTGTTCAAATAATTTTCATCTTTTGTGCATAGTTTATAAAAATTGGAAGGTGAGGATTCATTTTTCCTATGTTAAAAGGCTGCTGCGAAAATATGTAATCCGTTTAGCTGATATTAATTACTTTAAAGATACACATTGGCAGCATTATAGTGTAAGCGTCTTCCTGCATCGGGCCTGCCGGCCGATAGGCAGGGTTTTGCAGAAAGGGCGTTTTAAAAAAGAAGCGTGCCTGTAAAACCACACAGGAACGTAAATACCCCGCGGTCTTAAGAAAACATACATTAGCCCGGCAATAAAGCCTCCCTCAACACTAAATTTATAAAAATGTTCCAAATCGCTCAAAATGGCAGGTATATCCATTGGGAATCCTGAGCAGATAATCCTGATGTTCAGGTTCGGCGGGCCAGAATTTACTCATTGGTTCTAAAGCTGTTACTATTTTACCGCTCCATTTTTCTGAATTATTAACTATGCAGATAATTTCTTCAGCCACTTTTCTTTCTTCTTCATCCTGGATGAAAATTGCTGAACGATAACTCGATCCTCTGTCATTACCCTGTCTGCCAACTGTTGACGGATCATGAATCCTGAAGAAATAATCGAGAATTTTTCTAAAACTTGTTTTTGCCGGATTGTACGTTAATTCAATTCCTTCAGCATGACCGGGATGATTCCGGTAGGTTGGATTTTCGTTTTCGCCCCCTATATATCCTACCTCGGTATCAATTATTCCGGGCCTTACTCTAAACAGATCTTCCATACCCCAAAAACATCCACCAGCAATGTATGCCTTTTTATAGTTGTCCATTTCTATTAATTTTTATGTTGAAAACAGCCTATTTTATAAATTAATTATAGCA
>JBBQLS010000086.1:0-14530 GCA_038328115.1 Chitinophagales bacterium | reverse complement strand
ACTTTGTACATTTTCATTATGGCCATTCCTGCATCTTCAAGAATTGGAAAAGTGGATTTGGTTTTTTCTATTGTCTTTTTTACGTTCTCGCCGGTTTCAGGCGTTATAGCCAGTATGGATACACCTTTCGCTGTAAGCATTTGTAAAGAATCTGAAAAATGACTGAGCTGTTTATTGCAGAACGGGCACCATTGGCCCCTGTAAAAAAGCATAACAACCGGTCCTTTTTTTAAAGCATCTTTAAGCTTTACTGTTTTGCCATCCTGGTCTTTTGCTGTAAACATCGGAGCAGCATCGCCTACTTTTAATCCTTCAGGATAAACTGTTTCTGTTTGTGCAGCAACTATTGAAGTAATGCTGCATAAAATTAAAAATAAAAATATTGTTTTTTTCATAACTGGTTTTGTTTGTACAAAAATAGCTGAGCCCATTTTCACACAATGTCAGCAAAATGACATGCACCTGGTCTATTGATTAAAATCATCTGTCTTTGGTATCATGTTTAAGCTTACACGGCAGATTTCTGGTGGTATGGCCAGTTTACGCAGTTTTGTATTTAGCCATGCCCCATCAATGGTAATAAAGGCTGCCTGTGTATTTCCGTTAATCCATAATTCATGTACCATGCTCCATCGGCTGCTGTCTTCGTTGCATTTACTTAATTTTAAAAACACTTCCACTTCATCACCAAATTTTATTTCTCTTTTAAAAATACATTCTTCCCGGAAGATGATTAGCCCGATATTGTGCTCACTCATTACCGCAGGAGTAATACCATGTTCGGTTAAAAATGCCATGCGGCAGTAAGCTCCAAAATCGTAATATTTTGAGTGGAGTACATGAAAGTTGGGGTCAAGATCAGCCCAACGTATTTCTGATTTTTTTGAATACTGCTGCATGTATTAAAGTTAAGGCATAAAAAAACATCCCGAAAAACCGGGATGCATTTTATTATTTATAAAGAATTTCATAATACTCCTTGGCCATCCGGTTACTATCAAACTGCCAGCGTACATCACGCATGCCATTTTTTGTTATCTCACGCCAAACATCAGGGTTATCATAATACAAAGGCAATACCTGGTTTTCAAGAATCTCATATAATTTGTTCAGATCATATTCGTCCTGCTCATGCACGCTTACACTTGCATAATCAATGGGTGGCACCACAAATCCGTTATTGCCATGATTTATAAATTCACAGATCCATCCATCATTGGTGCTGCAGTTAACAGCGCCGTTCATAGCTGCCGTCATACCGCTGGTGCCGCTTGCTTCACGTGGCACACGGGGATTATTTAACCAAAGGTCAGATGCCTGCTTCAACCTTTTACTCAGGCCCAGTTCATAACCTATACAAACAGCTACATGGTCATATTTTTTACTTAAATGAACCAGCATATTAAAATCACTGATGGCCGGATAATCAACCGGATAAGGCTTTCCAGCCCAGATGATCTGCACCGGATATTTCGGATTGCTTAACAGTTCTTCAAATCGTTCCTCGTCACGTGTAAGCAATTCGGCTCTTTTATAACCTGCAAACCTACGTGCCCAGACAATGGTAAAAACATCGGGGTTAAAAAGTTTCCCGGTCTGATCGGCCACTACATCAAAAGCACGTTTCTTTAAATATCTCTTACGGTCAATAAATTCAGACTCGTTATTCTCGTCCATAAAACGATACAACTGCTTATCGGCCCAATAATGCCAGTTTTGTGCATTGGTGATGGCTTTTATTTCGCAAATACCATCATACTTTTTCCAAAGCTGACGACTTACCTCTCCATGCAACTGGCTTACGCCATTTGCAAGTTTGGCAAAACGTAATGCTGCCAAAGAATGATTAAAGAGGTCACCATCCATACCCGTCAGCAATCTCACCTCTTCCAGTTTCATACCGCAGAAATAGCTCATTTTTTCGCAAAGATGAATATCATGTTTCTCATTGCCTGCTTCTTCGGGTGTATGGGTTGTAAATACTAAACGTTTTTTTACATCTTCAATATTTCCAAATTTTCTATAGAGGTAAAATGCTGCACTGATTCCGTGTGCTTCATTTAAATGATATAGATCGGGATTGAAATTCAATTCATCAATTAATTTAGCACCCCCAACACCCAGTAAAATAAACTGTGCAACTTTAGTTGCTACGTTGGCATCATATAAGCGGTGTGTAATTGTTTGCGATACGTAATCGTTCTCCGGCAAATCGGTACTTAATAAAAACAGCGGTGCCGATTTAAACGTCTCAGGGTTAAGATACAAAACCTTTACCCAAACGGGATGCTCATGTATATCAATCTGAAATTTAATGCCGGTATCTTCCAGAAAATTATAGATCTTTTCGTTCCATTGTACCTGCAGGGTTTGATCCTGGTTGCGTGCCTGGTCGTAATAGCCATATTTCCATAAAATACCAATGCCTACAAGGTTCTGGCGCAATTCGTATGCGCTGCGCATGTGTGAGCCACTTAAAAATCCTAAACCTCCGCTGTAAATTTTCAATGGCTGGCTTATAGCAAACTCCATCGAAAAATAGGCAATACGCTTACTATACTGTTCATCAACCGGGTAGGGTACATTAAAAGAAGAGAAATTCATAATGGATTATATTGTTGAGTCGCAATATTAAATGAAATTTTACATAAACTTATTTTTGGGAGCAAGAATTAATCTCCGGTAACGATTGCGGTAGCTTCAATTTCTATCAGCAGCTCATCATTTATCAGTTTTACAACCTCAACCAATGTAGCAACGGGTTTGATTTCTTTAAAGAATTCACTATGGGCTTTGCCAACCTCCTCCCATCTGGAAATATCAGTTACAAACATTCTGGTACGCACCACATCGGCTAATGTTGCGCCTGCTTCCTGCAAAGCCTTTTCAATTTTTTTGATAATAAATACAGTTTGGCCATATAAATCATCCTTAGCAACTAACGTATCGCCCTCCATGGCCGTAGTACCGGCAACCTCAATAATATTACCAACCCGCATTGCACGGGAATAACCAACTATATCCTCCCAGGGAGAACCGGAGCTTATATTTTTTTTCATACCGCTTTTTTTCTGCCTTCAAGTTAACTAAGTTTACACCCGTAAGACTGAAAATATTTTGGATGTTCAATATTATATTTTTAGATTTGTCTAAATTATATTTTCACCATTATGAGTTTTACAAAAAGCGAAGAAAACTATATCAAGCGGATTTATCACCTGCAGCAAGACACAGGACTCGTAAACACGAATTCGCTGGCTGCCGAAATGCAAACCAGGCCTGCATCGGTTACTGACATGCTTAAAAAATTAAAAGGGAAAAAATTACTTCAGTACGAAAAATATAAAGGCTTTAAATTAAATGAAGCCGGTAAAAAAGCAGCGCTGGATGTGGTGCGTAAACACAGGCTTTGGGAATATTTTTTGGTAGAACACTTAAAATTTAATTGGGATAAAGTACACCCGATTGCTGAAGAACTGGAGCATATCAGCAGCGAGGAGTTGGTGCAGCGGCTCGATAATTTTCTGGGCAATCCTTTATTTGACCCGCATGGCGACCCCATACCGGATAAGAACGGAAAGATCACCGTTGTTAAACAACAAAATCTTTTACAGGTACCACTTAAGAAAAACCTGTCTGTAAGCTCGGTTACCAACCAAACTGCTCAAATGCTTGACATGCTCAGGCATTACCATATTTCTTTGGGCACCCAACTGATGGTGCTTAAACGTTTTGAGTTTGATGGTTCGCTTGAAATAAAAGTTATAAAACAAAATACCTGCATCATCAGCGAACAGGTTGCCAAAAACGTATTTGTATATGATGTTCAAGAAAAATAATGTTGACGCCTCGTTAAGTGAAGTACACGGATCGGTTGATACCACCCTAAAAAAAAAGGGATGGAGAAAAATATTTTCTTTTTTAGGCCCGGCTTACCTGATAAGCGTAGGTTATATGGACCCGGGCAACTGGGCAACAGACCTGGCTGGTGGAAGCAAGTTTGGCTATACATTGATATGGGTTTTACTAATGAGCAACCTGATGGCATTGCTGCTACAGGGGCTTTCGGCAAGACTGGGAATTGTACGTGGGCGTGACCTTGCGCAGGCAAACCGGGAAACTTATCCCCGGGCAGTAAATTTTGTATTGTACATTCTTGCGGAGATTGCCATTGCAGCATGCGATCTTGCTGAAGTATTAGGAATGGCAATCGGTATTCAATTATTAACCGGTCTGCCATTGGTATGGGGCGTTTCTATAACCGTGTTGGATACTTTTCTTTTACTCTATCTGCAACGGCTTGGTATGCGTAAAATGGAAGCATTCATCATTACACTGGTGGGCATAATCGGTATCTGTTTTTTAATAGAGATATTTTTAGCGGCTCCAAAAATTGGCGAAATTGTCACCGGTTTTATTCCAACTAAAATGAGTGATGAAGGATTGTATATTGCCATTGGAATTATTGGAGCCACGGTTATGCCACATAATTTATACCTCCATTCTGCCCTGGTACAAACAAGGAAGATTGACCGCACCGATGCAGGCATCAGGCAGGCTTTAAAATTTAACCGCATTGATACCACCATTGCCCTGAACCTTGCATTTTTTGTAAATGCCGCTATTTTAATTGTGGCAGCGGCTGTATTTTTTAAAACAGGCAATTCCGATGTTGCAGAAATTAAAGAAGCTCACCGCTTGCTACCCGGTTTCCTGGGAAATGCAGCACCTGTTTTATTTGCAGTTGCGCTAATTGCAGCCGGGCAAAGCAGTACGGTTACCGGCACATTGGCCGGGCAAATTATTATGGAAGGATATTTAAGCCTGCGAATCAATCCGCTGTTGCGTAGATTGATAACAAGGATGGTAGCGATTATACCGGCTTTAATTGTAATTATTATCTATGGCGAGAAAAACGTAGATGCGCTGCTGATATTAAGCCAGGTTATTTTGAGCCTGCAACTTGGCTTTGCCATTATTCCCCTGATACATTTTGTAAGCGATAAAAAAACGATGGGCAAATTTGCCATCAAACCTCTTCAGAAACTGGCAGCCTGGATCGTTGCCATCGTACTGGTATATTTAAATTTAAGAATGCTGGTAAATGAAATGTCGAAGGTATTTACGGGCGGTGCTTTGTGGCAACAGGTATTGGTAAGTTTAATTGCGATAATCTGTATTGCACTGTTGGTATATGTGGTCATTCATCCCTTTATAACAAAAGTTAAGCAGGATGTTTCCATTAAAATGCATCCGGAAACCAATATGTTCAATAAACTGGTGATCCCCAGTTTTAGTAAAATAGCCGTTGCACTCGATTTCAGCGAAAACGATGAAAAATTACTGGCCTTCGCAATTGGCCAGGGAAAGGATAACACGCATTTCCTGCTGGTACATATTGTGGAAAGTGCATCTGCCAAATTACACGGCGATGAAAGTGATGACTATGAATCGAGAAAAGACAAAGAGCAAATGGCCAGCTACGTTTTGCAATTGCAAAAGCGGGGCTTAACTGCCGAAGGCTTTCTCGGCTATAAGAACAGGTCGAAAGAAATTGTTCGAATTGCCAGAGAGGCAAATGCCGATATGATTGTTATGGGCGCCCATGGCCATACCGGGCTGAAGGACTTTATTTATGGAGAAACCGTTAACACGGTGAGGCATGAATTGAGGATACCGGTACTGATAGTTAATTTGTAGTGACGGCGGCAAGCTGTTCATCTATTTTTTTATTCCAATAAGCCTGCACGGCCGGCTTTCTTCCATTGGATGTTTCGCCGTCATAATCGTTCTGCATTTTATCAAGTGCAGCAAAACATTCATCGTGAATTTTTACAGATAAAGCACCGCAATTAGATTTGGTGAATTTTGCTTCACGTAATTTCTTTATAAAGAGACAGGTATTTATAAAAGTAATATCAAAATGATGTTGCTCGTGCAGCAGGGCGTACTCATTATTCGCTCCTTTTTTTACCCAGGATTTATTTTTATCGAAGTAGCAGTAAATGGTGATATTAATTATGGTACGGTTATTCAAAGATTGCATGGTAAGCTGATAACCAAACCCGGATTCGGTTACAGCCGCAGCAAAGCTTTTTACATCCGGCTTACCTTTAAAATCGGGCCAGGCAAGCTTTTGGTTATTATCGTAATAAATGGAATCGCCATCAGAGTGTGCTGTTCGGTT
The DNA here is from genome assembly GCA_038328115.1 of Chitinophagales bacterium. Taxonomy (GTDB): domain Bacteria; phylum Bacteroidota; class Bacteroidia; order Chitinophagales; family Chitinophagaceae; genus Ferruginibacter. The sequence goes on along the minus strand of JBBQLS010000086.1, from coordinate 8,343 downwards.
TTGCCACCGCACATTTACAATAACCTGGGCTTTAACTGAAACAGCCGAAAGAAGAAGGATAAAAATGAAGAAATTTTTACGCATACAAATGAAGAACATAACCCAAAACAACAGCTTTTATTATTGCCGCAACCTTTGTGTAACCAGATTTACAATATCGTTAACATCAATTTTTTCCATACACTTAAAATGGCCCTTCGGGCATTTGTTATAGCCTATCTTACTGCAGGGCCTGCACCAGAGTTTATTAATTTCCACCACATCATATTGCATACTGCTGAGTTTGCCGTAATAAGGATACATACCAAAAGCCGGAACTGTATTTCCCCAAACTGAAATGACCGGCTTTTGCAAAGCGGCGGCAATATGCATCAGGCCTGTATCGTGTGTAATAACCAGCTTTGCTTTTTTTACAATATCGGCTGATTCGTTGAGATTGAATTTACCACAGGCATTGTAAATTTTTATTCCATCAACCTGCGCTATCTCCTTGCCGTCTTCATAGTCTTCCTTACCACCCAGCAAAATAATGGGATGATTGATGGCTGCACACAGATCTTTCAGTTTATGCAGCGGCATCTTTTTTGTTGCCAATGCAGCACCAATTACCACCGCTATGTACCCGGCCGAATGTGCAGTGGGCAGATCGTTTTCTTTCACCCGGTCAAAATCAGGAATAAAATAATCCAACCCCAGGCCATCATTTTCTACATTAAGTTCTTTAATACATTCAAAATTACGATCCACAATATGCTTTTCAGGCAGCATGTTTATCTTAAAATTTGTGAGTATGAATTTTTCTACATTCAGTTTATTGAAGGAAAAAGATTGTACTTTTTTTAAATGCTTTTTAATACGCAGGGTTCGCAGGTTGTGGTGAAGGTCAATTATATAATCGTATTCTTCCGTTGCCAGTTCGTGCAGCATCAGTTCAAAACTATCGCCCAGCGTATGTATTTTATTGATATAGGGATTATGGGTAACAATGCCCCTAAATGACTGCTTGGTTAAAAAATGTATCTCGTCATTCGGATATTTTTTGCGCAGGCAACGGATCACCGGCGTTGTTAGAACAATATCGCCTATGGAAGAAAAACGTATGATGAGGAATTTTTTTGCCACTGATTACACGAATTTACACAGATGTTTTTTGTTAAGGTAACATTTCTTCGCCCTCAGTATAGTTAAGGTCTTTGTGAAAAGTTTCATCAGTAAAATAAAATGCAATGAATGTAATCACCATTACGATAATACCGGTAACAATGCCAGCCTTTATTAAAGACCATTCCCAGTTTTTTTGAAACAAGTCTAAAAACATCAGGTTTATTAGCGGCAAGGCACCCCGCACCATATTTGGAATTGTTGTTGCAGCCGTTGCCCGCAGATTAGTGCCAAACTGCTCCGCACCCATGGTTACAAAAATGGCCCAATACCCATTTGCAAAACCCAGCATGATACAAATAATATACATGCTTGTATCAGAGTTATTAAAGCCACTGAAAAAAAGTAACAAGGCCAATACACAGAGCGAATAAAATATCAGCAATGCTTTTTTTCTGCTTTTAAAATACTGGCTAACCAGGCCAATTAAAATATCGCCAATGGCAATAGCTATGTAGGCAAACATGATGGAGCGGCCCGAATCAATAGTAGTGCTGCCAAACATCGCTTTACCAAACCGGTCACTTTGATTTATGAGGATACCTACCACATACCAGGTTGGTAATCCAATTAAAATGGCCAGTATATATTTCTTAAACCTTTTTCCATCATTAAAGAACATCAAAAAATTTCCACGCTGCACTCCTGCTGCTTTCACCTGTTTAAACATGCCTGACTCTGCAACACTTATCCGCATAAATAATAAAACCAAGCCCAGACCGCCACCAATTTTATAACAAAGCCTCCAGTCGTGACCAGTCCACTGATACGTAAAATAAGCAGCTACTGCTCCAAACAATCCAATACCCGCAACCAGCGAAGTGCCAACACCTCTTTTATTTTTAGGTAACAGTTCGCTCACCAACGTAATACCGGCACCTAATTCGCCGGCCAAACCAAGCCCGGCAACAAACCTGCACCAGGCATACTGGTCAACCGTTTGAATATAACCGGTAATAAAATTTGCAGCAGAATATAAAATGATGGAACCAAATAAAACTGATAATCTTCCTTTTTTATCTCCCAGTACACCCCAGACAATGCCTCCCAATAATAAACCGCCCATTTGCCAGTTAATTATTTTTGTACTGTCAACCAGCAAACTGGCATCAGTTGCACCTACTGCCAATACGCTCGATTTTTTTACGATGGTAAACAGCAGCAAATCATAAATATCCACAAAGTAGCCCAGCGCAGCTACTATTACGGCAATGTTAAAAATAGAAGCAGATCTATTAGAGGATGTGTTCATCAACCTTTTTCTTTTTGCCAAAAAACAATTTAATTAATATTGGTGCAGTTGTAACCAGTACAATGCCAATTACAATAATTTCCAGATGCTCCTTTAAATCAAAGTTGTAAGATGCCAGCAACCATTTTTGTAAAAAGAAACCGCCCAGTATCATGGAAGTTACCCATGCTATGCAACCAATAATATTATAGAAAGTAAATTTAGATTTGTTCATCCCTACAATACCGGCAATCAATGGCGCAAAGGTTCTGATGATAGGCACAAACCTGGCAAACACGATGGCTCCTCCCCCATGCTTTTCGTAAAAATCATGTGCTTCGTGCAGATAACGTTTCTTAAAAAACCATCGGTCGCGCCAACTATACATGCCATGCCCGAATTTCTTACCAAACCAGTAGCCCAAAGCATTTCCCAAAATACCGGCAACAGATATCAGGGCAACCAACACAAATAAGTCTATCCAGTAACTATGATCATTGCCCATTCCAAAATGTTTTAAGAAATGATAAGCCAAACCAGGCTCATGCGTTTTCTCATTCATTTCATGCGCATAAATACCTGCAACAAAAAGCAAGGAATCGCCGGGTAAAAAAAATCCGGCAAACAAACCGGTTTCGGCAAAAACAATAAAAAGTACAAACCATAAACCGCCATTATCAATATACCATTGCGGTTGTAATAGTTGTGTCCAGTGAAAATCAAGTAAGAGAAAATCCAGCATCTGTTAATTTAAAATTATGAATGTTCCAACTGCCCTTCCCATTTACTTACGGCAGCAGTTGCCAAAGCGTTTCCTAAAACATTGGTCATGGTACGGCCCATATCGCAAAATACATCAATCGCTAAAATCAAACCCACACCTTCGGGCGGTAAACCAAACATGGCACCCGTTGCCAGCACCACTACCAGCGAAGCCCTTGGCACACCCGCAATACCTTTACTGGTAACCAAAAATACCAGCAACATAATTATCTGCTGACTCACATCGCCGGTTATGGATGTAATATTAAATGCCTGTGCAATGAACATGCTTGCAAAAGTCATATACATCATACTGCCATCTAAATTAAAAGAATAACCCAGCGGCAATACAAAACTCACGATCTTATTATTGCACCCAAAGCGTTCCATCTCCTCTACCAGTTTAGGATAAACAGCTTCGCTGCTGGCCGTGCTGAATGCAATAGACATGGGCGAAGCAATTCTGCGAAGCAAAACAGGCAATCGTTTTTTCAAAAATAAATAACCAACAAATATCAGCAAGGCCCAGAGTAAAGCAAGGCCCAGGTAAAACTCCCCTACATATTTTCCGAAAGTTGTTAATATACCCAGCCCGCTTTTTGCAATAGCAGCTGCCATGGCACCAAACACACCCAACGGCGCTAAATACATTACATAGGTAACCATTTTTAATACCACATGCGAAAGCGAATCCAATGTATTAATGATGGGTTCGCCTTTTTTACCAATGGCAGTAACTGCCACCCCAAAGAAAATTGAGAACACCACCAGCTGTAAAATTTCGTTGTTGGCCATTGCCTCAATCACACTTTTTGGCACCACATGCTCTACAAATTTTTGTAAGGAAAACCCTTTCGATTTCTCCAGCAGGTCACTTACGGCCGCCATATCTGTATGTGTGATATCTACCCCCACACCCGGTTTAAAAATATTAACCAGTATTAAACCAAGCCCTAATGAAACCAGCGATGCGCTGATGAACCACAGCATGGCTTTACCACCCACCCGGCCAACGGTCTTCATATCGCCCAGGCGGGCAATACCCACCACCAGTGTTGCAAACACAATGGGAGCAATAATCATTTGCACCATGCGTAAAAATATGGTGGTAAGTAGTTTTGCATTATCCGAAAATACTTTAACGGTTTCTGCCGGGTAATTTTTATTTACAAAATATCCCACTATAATACCAAGTATCATGGAGATGAGTATATATAAATTAAGCCTGCTTTTTTTTGTGGGCTGATGGGCTATTTCCATGATGATTAATTAATGCTGCAATATAATATTAAAAAGCTGTTATCGGCAAACAGCCTGTAAAAAGTATAAATACAATTTAATTATCTCTTTTTTCAACTGGTTACATAAAATAAAAGCAATTAGCAACAAGAGTTTGCTATGCCCTCGCTCCTGAGCTTGTTGAAGGATGGGGAGGGTTTGGGTGAGGTTAGCCCACAAAAAGTATCAATGGTTGGTTATTTAAGAATTTATTGCTTATTTTTCAGTTTCTTTAAATTAAACAAAAACCAAACTGACATGAGTTTATTAAAAAAGAAATCCATTGCTTCGTTGATGGCGGAAGCTTCAGAATCTGAAAAAGGATTGAAGCGCACCCTCAGTGCCGGATCACTTGTAGCCCTGGGAATTGGTGCCATTATTGGTGCCGGACTTTTTGTAAGAACAGCTGCTGCTGCTGCGCAAAATGCAGGGCCTTCTGTTACACTCGGATTTATTGTGGCTGCAATCGGTTGTGGATTGGCTGGGTTATGCTATGCAGAACTTTCTTCTTCCATTCCTATTTCGGGTAGTGCTTATACGTACACTTATGCCACCATGGGCGAACTGCTTGCATGGATAATTGGTTGGGACCTTGTTTTAGAATATGCTGTAGGTGCTGCCACTGTTGGTATTGCCTGGAGCGAATATTTAAATAATTTATTGGTGAATGTATTGCATGTGAGCCCCATTCCTTATGCGCTGTGCCACTCTCCTTTCGAACATTCTGTACCTGATGCTGCAGGCATGGTGCAACATGGCATGATAAACTTACCGGCACTTGGTATTGTTGCCTTGTTAACGTTGCTTTTAATAAAAGGAACACAGGAGAGTGCTTTTGTAAATGGCATTATTGTAATTGCAAAAGTTGCCATTGTAATTCTGATCATCATTTTTGGCTGGCATTTTATAAACCCTGCCAATCACAATCCTTATATCCCTGCAGCAACAACTTATACCGATCACCAGGGTGTTGATCATAGCTTTGGAGGCATCATGGGCATACTCGGTGCAGCCGGTGTAGTATTCTTTGCCTTTATTGGTTTTGATGCGGTGAGTACTGCTGCACAGGAAACCAAAAATCCTAAAAAAGCAATGCCGATTGGCATCCTGGGTTCGCTTGCCATTTGTACTGTGTTGTATATTTTATTTGCACACGTACTTACCGGTTTGGCACCAGTTGAGTTTTTTAGAACAACCGGTAAAGAAGCTTCGGTTGTGGCTGCCATACAAACATATATGCCTGGTTATGCCTGGTTGGGAAAATTAGTAACAGTTGCCATCCTCGCCGGTTTCTCTTCGGTAATATTGGTAATGCTGTTAGGCCAGAGCCGTGTTTTTTATTCTATGAGTAAAGATGGTTTGTTGCCGGGCGTTTTCAGTGCTATACACCCTAAGTTTAAAACACCCTACAAAGCCAACCTGATTATTTTGGTTATTGTTGGTTTGTTTGCTGCATTTGTACCTGGCGATATTGTGGGCGATATGACGAGTATAGGAACCCTGTTTGCATTTATACTGGTTTGTGCTGCAGTAATTATTTTAAGAAAAACTGACCCGGAACTGCCACGCCAGTTTAAAACACCATTGGTACCTTTAGTACCCATACTGGGAATTATTGTTTGCGCCGCCATGATATTTGGATTGGGCTGGACAAACTGGTTACGTTTATTTGGCTGGCTAGCTATTGGATTTGTAATTTACTTTGGTTACAGCAGAAAGAACAGCAGGCTTAACAATCCTGGAAAATATCCGCCAGATGATACACCGCATGAGGTTCCTGAAAATATTCCACCCATGATTTAAGAAGATAAAAACTGATTGAAAGTTTAATGAAAGCCTCGGAATTTTTTCCGGGGCTTTTTGTTTGCTGAATTATTAATTTTAATAAATTACATTGGCGTAATGGTCTTTGTATAAGACTTTGTTGAAAATTAATACTATTTTAAACAAAAAATTACGCCACGCAAACATTTATGGTCACCTAATATGCCCACTCTAGACGAAATAAGAGATTTTATTCAAACTATTCCTACCACGGTAAAAAGTATCAGTTATGAAAGACTAGTTGAACTTTGCAATTATTATTTTCCATCTCTCCCATATCTAACCGTAGATTTTACTAATGAGCAATTTTTCTTTCGTCAGCATGAATGGAGTGGTTGGAATGTACTTTATAGAGGACGCAAACATGAAAAAAAAGAAGATCCGCCACATCCAAGCATTTCTAAAATATCTTACATACAGAAAGAAGATATAGATAATATAAAAGGATTTGGCAGGGCAAATAAGCAAAGAGAAGCAATGTTTTATGGTTCTTTAAATATTGCCACTGCATCAATAGAAACTCTTTCAAAGGGTGGCGAATTCTTAAATTCTGGTGACGCAATGCTTACTATGGGATGCTGGAAATTTGATGCTCCCTTAAGGCTAGTTGAAATGCCTTATTCGGAAAAATATTGGAAACTAATGTATGACTCTTATAATATCCAATCAACAATATTAACAGAAGAAAAGATTAAGGCAACAAATCAAAATATCAAAGCTCAATTTCAAGATAGTCTTGGTTACGAAATTCTGACATTATTTGGTGACGCATTTGCTAATTATGATATCAATAGCGATTCCGACTATTATTTGAGTAACTATTATACGGATAGGGTTTTTAATAAAATTCCTGGATTTGCGGGAGACAATATAGAAGGAATAATTTATCCCAGCGTTCTCAATGCATATCAAGAGTCAAATATTGTTTTGCTTCCGGAAGTAGTAGATAAAAAAATAAAATTTATGATGGCTATGCAAGTTTGGGCTGTCCATTTTATGAAAACAAGTGGCGGTGCACAATTTATTCCAATACAAGATAAAATCCATGCAGACAAAGATGGGAAGTTTCTTTGGAAATAGGCGGCACATAATACTGCATTTGCGCACATTGGGGTTTGACCTGGTAACTTGAGCATTTTAACTCTATTGTACATCGGCTATGGGATTGACCGTTCATTAATTGTGTTTTCGGTTTAAATAATATTTCGTTTCTTTAGTTGTGCTTTGCGGCTGGCAGGGCAAGCATCAAATGCCCCAACGTCGCTAAAGCACGAACGTTATACGTAATCATTCGAAGCTATATTAATGTCGAAGGAAATTACCCAAGACATTTTTCAGAAACTTCGAAATACATTTAATGATATAAGTATGAAAAAATTATATTTTTTTATTGTTTATAATCGGGCAATCATAAAAAGAAAACTGGGAGATTTTAAAGCAGCAATATCAGATTATTCTTTAGCGATAAAATTAAAGCCCAATCATGCTCCATTATATTTTAATAGAGGTATAGCAAAGTATGACTCTGATAACAAGGAAGGTTCAATTAAAGACTACGATTTAGCAATTGAAATTGATCCGACTAATGCTCATTATTTCTACAACAGAGGTCTTGCTAAAGCAAAGCTTTCCAATTATGAAGGAGCAATTAATGATTATAGTAAAGCTATCGAACTTGCGGACATAGCAGAAGCATATAATAATAGAGGTTTACTTAAACAACGTCTTGGTGACACAAAAGGAGCATGTTTAGATTGGGAAAAAGCAGGAAAATTGGGGTTGCAAAAAGCTCACGAATTGATTGCTATCTACGGAAAACAATGAAATAAATCAGCAGCAAAATCTTTTTCAATTTTCCGTTCCGCCGGGGTGTTCATAGCCCAGCTAATCTGCGGCGGCATGATAGTTCATATATATGTTGAGAAAGAACATTTTAATGTACCTTAATTACATAGATACAAACGTTAGCAGTTATCATGCAAACTGTTCACGAAATAAAATAAAAAAAGTGACCCGGATATTTATAATACTATACTTATTTCTTGCTGCCGGCTGTAATTCTGATTCTAAGAAAACTACAGCTACCT
>JBBQLS010000085.1:0-14687 GCA_038328115.1 Chitinophagales bacterium | reverse complement strand
ATTTCATTTGGTCTGGCCAGCAATAAAATGATGGCCAAAATGGCAACCAATGCCGCCAAACCCAATGGTTATTTGCAGGTTCCGTTCGGAAAAGAAAAAGAATTTTTAGCAACCATGACGGTGAATAAAATTCCTGGTGTTGGCAACCATACATACGAAGTATTGAAAGCCATGGGCATCGTTACCATAAAAGATATCAGCGAAAAAACGCAGGAAGAACTGGAAGAACGTTTGGGTAAATGGGGCATTGATCTTTGGTACAAAAGCCAGGGCATTCACAATGGCGAAGTCTCCGGTTATCACGAAGCCAAATCAGTTTCAAGCGAACATACTTTTGACGAGAACAAACTTGATATTGGTTTTTTAAAAAGCGAACTGGTAAGACTTACAGAAAAAATTGCTTTTGAATTGCGGCAGGATGGAAAAGTGGCTGGCTGCGTTGCAGTAAAAATCCGCTATCACGATTTTGAAACCACCTCCCGGCAAACAACTGTTCCTTACACCTGCGCCGATGATGAAATTATACCGGTGGTGAAAGAACTGTTTGATAAATTGTATAAGAAAGGAGAGCCCGTTCGCTTGCTGGGCGTACGTTTAAGCGAACTTACCAACGATGCCATACAGGCTAATTTATTTGATGATGTAGAACGTAAGAGCGATTTGTATAAAGCTATAGATAATGTTAAAAATCGTTTCGGAAAGAGTTCTTTGCAAAGAGCATCCTCATCTAAAAAGTAAAACATTTACTTTTGTATCTCAGCATATAAAAAAATAAAACTTATGAGTTTAAGATTAGGGGATATTGCTCCCAACTTCAAAGCAAAAACATCTTTAGGCGAAATCGATTTTTATGAATACCTCGGCGATTCATGGGGAATATTGTTTTCGCATCCTGCCGATTATACACCGGTTTGTACTACAGAGCTGGGACGTACTGCAGCTTTAAAAGATGAATTTGCAAAACGCAATGTAAAAGTGTTGGCATTAAGTGTTGATCCGGTAGATAAGCATCTTAGCTGGATCAATGATATTAATGAAACGCAGAATTGCAATGTTGATTTTCCTATTATTGCTGATGAAGACAGAAAGGTTTCTGAACTCTACGATTTTATTCATCCCAACGCATCTGCAACAGCAACTGTGCGTTCCCTGGTGATTATTGGACCAGATAAAGCCGTAAAACTGATTATCACTTATCCTGCATCTACAGGAAGGAATTTTGTGGAAGTGTTGCGTGTGGTAGATTCTTTGCAACTTACTGCTAACTACAGTGTGGCTACGCCCGCTAACTGGACTGCCGGTGAAAAAGTAATTGTTGTGCCGGCCGTAAGTACTGAGGATGCTATTAAAAAATTCCCTAAAGGAGTGGAAGTGGTAAAACCTTACTTACGTTACACTCCTCAGCCGGATTTGTAATATTTTTTTGCCGGGAAGACGGGAAAATAGAAATTTGAAAAACGACTTTCCGGCTACTTATTCTTCTGCAACTGCGTCATCAAAGCCCTGATGTCTTTCGGCAATTCTGCTTTAAGGTCAATTACTTTTCCATCAGCATCTGTAAACTTTAACCGGTAAGAATGTAAAGCCAACCTGTTCAGCATCGGCCTTTCTTCATAATCGTGTTTGCTTAGTTTGTATTTCTTTTTGATAGAAGATAGCAGCACCGGTTTACCATCACCATACAATTCATCGCAGGCAAGCGGATGGCCCATATTTTTGCAATGCACCCTTATCTGGTGTGTACGGCCGGTATGTAATTGAAACTGTACCAGCGAAAACATTTTATTTTCCTCTATCACTTCATAATCGGTAACCGAAGGTTTGCCTCTTTGGTGTACAATGTAAAAACCTTTCTGCACGCCATGTTCAGCAATAGGCGCATCAATGGTTGCTTTTTTGGGCGAAGGGATGCCATGCACAAGTCCCATGTAATATTTTTCAATTTCTCTTCCTTCAAAAAGTTTAGAAAAATATTTATGCACTGCTTCTGTTTTTGCAAAGATGATGATGCCGCTGGTGTCTCTATCCAACCGGTGAACAGTATAAATAGCGCCATACTTTTCCAGCAAAATATCTTTCAACGAGGTTTGTGTTTGCTCCCTGTCGGGGATAGATAATAAACCTGCCGGTTTATTTACAGCAACAAACGAATCGTTTTCGAAAACAATTTCAGGACTATACTTTTTCAATGCTTATTTCTTTTTTGAAGTGTTCATGTATTTCAGCAGGCGTATTTCTTTTTCGCTCAGGTAACGCCACTTGCTGCGCTCCACATTTTTCTTGGTAAGGTTTGCATACATTACACGGTCCAATCCCTTTACATCATAACCCAGGTGTTCAAATATGCGGCGTACAATACGGTTGCGGCCACTATGCAGTTCAATACCAATAATTGATTTGTCTTTGCTGTCTGCATAAGCCAGGCTGTCAATCAATATTTCGCCATCTTCCAAAGTAAGGCCATCAACAATTTTTTCAAAGTGGCTTTTGGTAAGTGGCTTATCTAATTTTACTTCGTAGATTTTTTTTATCTCGTAACTCGGGTGAGAAAGTTTTTGCGTAAGATCACCATCGTTTGTCAGCAATAAAACACCTGAAGTATTTCTATCTAATCTTCCAATGGGATAAACTCTTTCCGTAGTTGCCTGCTTAATTAATTGCAGCACCGTTTTTCTTCCCTGCGGATCATCGGTGGTGGTTATATAATCTTTGGGTTTGTTTAGTAAGATGTAAACCAGGTTTTTGGTGACAAATAATTTCTTGCCGTTGTAGATTACTTCATCCTTTTCCTCAATTTTATGTCCGGGTTCTGTTACTACAGTGCCATTCACTTTTACTTTACCCGCACTAATTAATTCTACAGCCTCTCTTCGTGAACTTACACCACAATGAGCCATAAATTTATTTAAGGGCATAATACCTGTTGGGGCATTATCATTGGCTGCTATTGCTTTGGCCGATTTTTGATGTGGTGTTTTTGCTGCTCCCCGTGGCTTGTCATCCGTTGCGGCTAAAGATTTTTTCACCTTTGCCTCATCAGCGGCTTTTGTTGCCATGCCACCCTTTTTTGCCTGGCGGGCTTCATATTCAGCTTTCTTTTTCTCCTCAAAAAAAGCATTACGATCTTTACGGTACTTTTTCTTTTCCTGGCGGAATTCTTCTTTAACTACACTGTTTTTCTTTTTGGGAACAAATTTCTGGAAGGGAGACTGGCTCATATTTAACTTGATTTTGCTGTTTTACAACAGTAGTGAACGGTGAAGATAATCTTTTTTGAGTGAGTCACCCCAAAAGCCGGCATACTCAAAAAACTATTACTTTTTATTTACGGGTAGTGTGTCTGTTAAAATTATTTCCTGATTTACCCTGTTTTGCGGCCGGTTTCGTAATCTTAGCCGATGTGCCGGCCTTGTAATTCTATGTGGCCGAAAAACACTACGAGTTTGCATCTGTGGTCTTGGGCGCACCTGCCTTTGTGCATTTGTAATAAATGAAAGATTGATTAGAATGAGCAGCATGAGTATTATTCTCTTCATAAAAAAAATAGCAGTATTGATAAAGCATAGACAGGGAGAAAATGAATTGGTTTAAGCGCAATAAAAATCCTGGGTTTATTTTACAAAAAAGCCATTCCTTTTGGGAACAGCTTCTTGCCAATTTGGGTAGGAGAATTATTTTATTGTTCCAGATTTATCGCTACGATTCTTTTTCATTTCTTCTTTTTTCTTCAACTGCTCGGGAGTAAATATTTTGTTATGCTGCGCTTTGGCTTCTGTTTTTAAAGCCATCATTTGTTCTTTCTTTTGCTCCCTGCTCAGCGATTCGTTGTTTTTTATCTGCTCGGCCTTTGCATGGTTTACTGTACGCTGTGTTTTTAATTTCGCCACCTGGTCATCCGTTAAATTCAGGTTTGTTTTCATTTTATCAAGATGCTTTGCATAACCGGCTTCTCTTTTAGCTTTGTGCTCAGCCTTCAACTGTGTTTGTTTTGTTTTTTGTTCAGCAGTCAACAAACCATCCATCTTTGTTTTTCTTTCTTTCATGATGGCAGCTTTGCGGTCACGCTGTTCTTTTACAGTAATGTTTTCATTCTTGTTAAGTTCCTGCATTTTTTTGCGACTATCTTCATTAATTGCTTTGGCCTGGCTTTTCTGTGCATCAGTAAAATTCAATTGTTTGGCCATCATGCCTTTTTGATGCTTATGATGCTGATGGCTTTTTTTGCCCATCTTATCCTGGGCACTTACACTAATTGTTAAAGCCAACAGGGCTATCAGGGGAATCAATACTTTTTTCATGTCTTTAAATTTTTATTGTTTATTTATAGACCGAAGGAAGATTACGAAGTTTAACGGTAGATGTTAAATAAAATACAAGCCTTATTTTTTATTGGCCAGTTGTCCACAGGCCGCATCAATATCTTTACCGCGGCTGCGGCGCACCCTTACATTAACCCTGTTTTTTGCAAGGTAATCAGTAAACAACTGTGTAGTGTCTTCATCCGATTTTAAGAAGGGAATGCCTGAAACTGTATTAAACTCAATTACATTTATTAAATGCGTAGGTATTTTGCGGTACACTTTTACTAATTCCTCTGCATCTTCTATACTGTCATTCACGCCTTTTAAAAGAACGTATTCCAGCGTAATGTCATTTTTGGTTTGCTCATAAAAATAATTAAGCGCATCAATCAATGCAGCAATATTATTGGTTTCATTAATAGCCATGATGGTATTGCGCTTTTCATCGGTAGCAGCATGTAATGATAAGGCCAGGTTAAACCTCACTTTATCATCTCCCAACTGCCGTATCATTTTTGCAACGCCTGCTGTGGAAACTGTGATTCTTTTAGGGCTCATGGCCATACTGTCGCTGGCTGTAATTCTTTCAATAGATTTTAAAACATTGTTGTAATTCAATAATGGTTCACCCATACCCATGTAAACAATATTGGTAAGCCCGGTGCCATATAGTTTTTCGCTTTGCTCATTCAAAATAGCTACCTGGTCGTATATCTCATCAAAGTGCAGGTTTCGCTTACGGTCCATTAAACCGGTTGCACAAAATTTGCACGCAAGGCTGCATCCTATTTGAGATGATACACAGGCAGTATTTCTTTTTTCGGTTGGGATTATTACGCCTTCCAGCAAATACCCGTCAAATGTTTTAAACCCCGATTTTAAAGTGCCATCACTGCTGTGTTGGGTGGTATCTACCGTAATGGTATTGAATTCAAATTCTTCAGCCAGCTTTTTACGCAACTCAAGCGATAAATTGCTCATGTCATCAAAACTGCGGGCATTTTTCTTCCAAAGCCACTCATAAGTTTGTATGGCACGAAATTTTTTATCCCCCATTGATTCAAAATATTCTTTTAATTCTACAAGGTTGAGGCTACGTATATTTTTTAATGCTGACATGCGGCAAAGGTACTGCCGGCAAGGCTATTTTCGATAATTAAATGTATTCTGTAATTGGTAAAGATTGTTTGGCTGTAAATTTGTAGTTTCCATTTATAAAATTATGCTATGCACAAATCCAGGTTGCTGATTATTGCCATTTTAGTTTTTTCCTGTTCTTTCACCAACTGCAGTTCTACCGGGCAATCAAACACAGGGGATATTTCAAAAACAGATTCTGTTCGAACTGTGTTAACGGGGTTAAATTTTCCCTGGGAAATTTTATGGGGTAAAGATGATCATATCTGGATGACTGAACGGAAGGGAAAGATCAGCAAGATTGACCCGGCAACCGGTAAGATAATTTTTTCAGCATCTATTGACGAAGTGGTGAGTAATAATGAAGGCGGCATGTTGGGTATGGTACAGCACCCAGATTTTTTGACCAATGGATTGTTTTACGTGGTGTACGATTATAATTCCGGAAGTGGTTATCGTGAGAAAATGGTACAAATGAAATTTGAGAATGGAAGTATTAAACCCGTGAAAACAATTATTGAAGATATTCCGGCATCCAGCATTCACAATGGCAGCAGGCTTTGGATAACCGATGAAGCTACGCCGCATTTGTATATGACAACAGGCGACGCATCGGTACAACCCAATGCACAGAGCACCACTTCGCTTTCGGGAAAAGTTTTACGGTTTAACCTGGAAGGAAGTATCCCTGCTGATAATCCATTCTCAGGCTCGCCGGTGTGGAGTTATGGGCACAGAAACCAGCAGGGGCTTGTTGTAGCAAACGGCATCATGTATGCCAGCGAACATGGCCCCGATACTGAAGATGAACTGAACATTATTGAAAAGAACAGGAATTATGGCTGGCCAACAGTAAAAGGTCCATGCAATGAACCGGCAGAAAAAATATTTTGTGCAGCCAACAATGTTAAAGAACCCATCTGGAGCAGCGGCAGCAGCACCATCGCTGTTTGCGGACTGGATTATTACAACAGCAACCTGATTCCTGAGTGGAAGAACAGTTTGTTGATGTGTACCTTAAAAGATGCCAGTTTAAGGGTGCTTAGGCTGAGCAGCAACGGGCTTTCCATAACAAACCAATATACTTTTTTTAAAAACAGGTTTGGCAGGATACGTGATATTTGTATTTCTCCCGCAGGCAAGGTTTACCTATGTACCAGCAATGGGAGTAACCGGGATGTATTGGTGGAGATTTCTAAGCTGTAATCTTATCTTTGCTAAGGAAAAGTTGTATAAAGTTATTCTGTACAAGAGTGATTAATTTTTACTCTTTTACTAAAAGACTAAAAATTAATAAACAGCCGTTGCCAATGAAGATAAAAAGCATTCAGAAGCCGGGCTCATAAAAAAATTAAATGGAAACAGTTTACATTATTGACGCAGTAAGAACACCCATTGGAAAATATGCTGGTGCCTTAAGTGGCGTAAGGCCCGATGATTTGCTGGCACATGTAATTAGTGTGCTGGTGAAAAGAAATGCTAACATTGATGTGAATGCTATTGAAGATGTGATTGCCGGTGCAGCCAATCAAAGCGGCGAAGATAACCGCAATGTGGCCCGCATGGCGGCTTTGCTGGCAGGTTTGCCGCCAACGGTTGCTGGTAATACGGTAAACCGTTTATGTGCAAGCGGCTTGCAGGCCATTATGGATTGTGCCAGGGCAATTACCTGCGGCGATGGAGAATTGATGATTGCCTGCGGAGTGGAAAGTATGAGCAGGGCGCCTTATGTAATGCCAAAAAGCACAACAGTATTCGGGCGTGAGCAACAGATTGTTGACACTACTTTGGGTTGGCGCTTTGTAAATAAAAAACTGGCTGAATTGTATTACCCATATACCATGGGCGAAACCGCAGAGAATGTTGCCAAGCGCTGGAACATCAGCCGTCATGCACAGGATGGGTTTGCATTTGCCAGCCAGCAGAAATATGAAAGAGCCCAGGCCGAAAATAAGTTTGCCGATGAAATAACTCCTGTACAGGTTCAGATTGGTAAAGATGTTTTTGATTTTGACAAAGATGAGCATCCAAGACTTTCAAGTATGGATAAGCTGGCACAATTGAAAGCCGCTTTTGCAAAAGACGGTACGGTAACTGCCGGCAACAGCAGCGGTATTAATGATGGCGCCGCAGCGATGTTACTGGCAAGTGAAGCTGCTGTAAGAAAATATGGACTGCAGCCGATGGCTAGAATTGTAAGCATGGCTGTTGCGGGTGTTGATCCGGCAATTATGGGTATTGGTCCCGTACCAGCAACCAATAAGGCTTTGCAACGTGCAGGTTTAGAAGTTGCTGATTTAGATCTAATTGAGTTGAATGAAGCTTTTGCATCGCAATCCATTGCCTGTATTCATGACCTGGGGCTGGACCTGGAGAAAGTAAATGTGAATGGAGGAGCCATTGCATTGGGGCATCCGTTGGGTTGCAGCGGAGTAAGAATTTCTACTACTTTGTTACACGAAATGAAAAAGCGCAAAGCAAAATACGGACTGGCTACTATGTGTGTGGGGGTAGGACAGGGGTCGGCAATTATTTATGAAGGGTTATAAGTTTTATTTTAGAATGCTGTTAGGCTGAGCTTGTAGAAGCCGGTAATAATATCAGCGTTCTTTATAACCCGCCTTCGACAAGCTCATGCTGACAACTCATTAATAAAAGAGAAGCACCAAAGAATACTACAGCTTTTTTAGATAATCAGCGAGTTCATCAATAGCCACAATTTCCTGGTTGCCCGTTGCTAAATTTTTAACTGCACAATTCTTTTCTTCCATTTCTTTGCTGCCGATGATGATCACAAAAGGAATATTCTTCTTTTCCGCGTAAGTAAATTGTTTGGCGATTTTTGTGGCTTCGTGATACAATTCGCAGGCAATATTATTACTTCTTAATTGCTGCATAATGCCAAAAGCGAAATGGCTTTCAGCTTCTCCCATATTAAAGAATAAGGCTTTGGTGCTAACCTGTACATCTGAGGGGAATAAGTTCAGTTCTTCAAGCACATCATAAATTCTATCTACACCAAAACTGATACCAACGCCGGGGATATTGGGTACTCCAAACAAACCGGTAAGGTCATCGTAGCGGCCACCACCGCCAATGCTGCCCATTTTCACTTCCTCAGGAGCCTTGGCTTCAAAAATAATTCCGGTGTAATAATTTAAACCTCTTGCCAAAGTAAAATCAATATGCAGGTTTGTATTTTTAGTTTGATTGAAAACAAATTCCACTTCTTCAATACCCTGTTTGCCGGTTTCGCTTTTGCCAAGCAATGATTTTATCTGCGATAATTTTTCTTCGTTGCTGCCGGTAATGTTGAGGTAGCTTTCAATGATTGTTATTTGCTCATTGCTTAACCCACGTAACTGTAATTCTTCTTTAACTTTCTCCAGGCCAATCTTATCTAACTTATCAATGGCAATGGTAATGTCAATCATTTTATCGGCACCGCCACATAACTCAGCAAGCGCAACCAGTATTTTCCGGCTGTTTATTTTCAGCTCATAACCTTTCAATCCAAGTTTAATAAAAACCTCGTGGTAAATATTGGCAAGTTCAACCTCATTCAATAAAGAAAGGCTTCCAACCACATCTGCATCGCACTGTGTAAACTCACGATAGCGCCCTTTTTGTGGCCTGTCGGCACGCCAAACGGGTTGTATTTGGTACCTTCTGAATGGGAAAGTTAATTTAGTGTGATTCATTGCCACATAACGGGCAAAGGGAATGGTGAGATCATATTTTAAAGCACGTTCAGTAATATCACTGCTGCTTTTTCCTTCCAGTAATTTTTCAAAACCGGCTTTCGATTTTTCAATATTCTTTTCATTGTTAATGCCGTTGTTTAAAATTTTAAAGATCAGTTTATCTCCTTCCTCTCCATATTTTCCCATCAAAGTTTCCAGGTTTTCCATCGCCGGTGTTTCCAACGGTTGAAAACTGTACAGCTCAAAAATATTTCTGATTGTAGAAAAAATATGATTCCGCTTTCTTACAACTTCTGAAGAAAAATCTCTGGTGCCTTGTGGAATAGATGGTTTAGTGCTCATAAACGTGAGTCGTGAATTGTGAGTAGTGAATTACTGTTTTGTTGTGTACTTTTTTATAATGTTGTTACAGTTATTGTCAATTATTTCAAAAACTTCATGGTAATCAATTTCAGGTCCGCTCCACGGATCCGGCACATCTTTTTCTTCTCCCGGAAAAGATTCATCTAAAAACAAACTTACTTTATTTGTATCAAAATTATTTTTTGCTATTCGTTGCATGTCTTGCAATACATCATTTGCCATCGCATAAATAATATCGTAGGTTTCCAGATCAGCAGCAATAAACCTTCTGCTTCTTTGTTTGCTGATGTCGATGCCGTTTAGTTTTGCCACTTTCATACTTAAATGATGTGGAGGCTCGCCGGTATGGTATCCGTTTGTCCCTGCGCTGTCTACCTGCCAGTTTAATCCTGCTTTTAATGCTTTCTCCTGTAAAATGCCTTCTGCCAATGGGCTGCGGCAAATATTGCCCAGGCATACCATTAAAATTTTCATAAGGCAAAGATAGTTAGCAGTGGGCAGTTGGCAATAACCAGTCGGCAGTTTACAGACTTCAGTTTGCAGTGGACAAGAAGCAGTTTGTAGCTCTCAGTTTGCAGTTGTTAAAAGCTCGTTTGCAACAAACAGTTTTTTTGCCAACTGCCAACCGTCCATTGCTAGCTGCTTTATGGAATCTGCAAACTATCTCATCTTACTACTGAACACGGCGCCGGTTTTGATTTTTATTTATTCACTTCAAAACCAACCAGACATGAACAAGAATCTTATTCTGAAAACTGATGTCCTTGATATCATTTTCGAAAAACGTAACAAATTATATGGAGCTTACAACCTGCGTAAGTTTTATCCCGGTCGTTTAAAGCTGGCACTGGGCTTTATGTTTATCACCGCCATAAGTTTTTCAGCATTTACATTCTTGCCGGAAAAAGAGAGTAAACTTGTAACAATAGTTTGTGCATTTCCGGATACTAAACTTAAAGAAATTAAACCTCAGCCTAAGGAGCCTGAGAAAAAACCAGAAGTTGCAAAGCCACAGAATAAACCTATGGAGAAACAAACGCCTCAAGCTCAAAAAATTTACACCGACAACTTTAAAATTGTTGCAAACAATGAAAAAGCCGATACCATAGTAGCATTATTACCTAAAGATAAAATTGGTACCACTTCTATCGTTACTCCAGATACAGGCCCGTTTTTAACAACCCACATGAAAACATTACCAGAAGGTGGTGGAGGTGAAAAACCAACTCCTGCAATTGATAAAACTTTACCAATGGATGCGGATGCGGTTGAAGTATTGCCATCTTATCCCGGTGGTATGGATGCCCTGCGGAAATTCCTGCAAAAAAACCTGCAAACGCCAACCGACATAGAAAACGGCGAAACTGTAAGTGTGCGTGTGAAATTTGTAGTTGATTACACCGGTAAACTAAAAAGTTTTGTGACCGTACTTGATGGAGGGGAGGCGTATAATAAAGAGGTTGTAAGGGTGTTAAAGAAAATGCCGGATTGGGTACCCGGAAAAACCAAGGGTGAGAATGTATCGGTATATTATGTTATTCCGGTAAAGTTTACAAGTGCAGATTGATTAAACTGATTAATTCAGTATTTTCACAGCCCGGAAATACTTTTATAAAGAGCATTTAATAAAATTTATACAATGGCATTGGAAGAATTTGAAAAAGAAGAACCAAATGAGCGGGATAAAAGCTACCTGCGTATGCGTAGCATTATGGATTATGGGATGGGTTTACTCTGGATAGCGATGGGCGTATTCATGATCTTTATTAAAAAATTCAATGCCGACCTTGCAGAAAGATATGATGCAAATACATTTAAAATTTTTGGAGCCGTTTGTATAATTTATGGATTGTTCAGGGTTTACAGGGGATACAAGAAACAATACTTCAGGGACAGATGAACAGAAAAAAAATAAACCGGATTATAATAACCGCATTAAGCTGTGTTATGATTCCGTTTTTTATAGCAGGGTGTAAGGATAACCTAAAAAAAGCCCCTACTGATACGATGACAAGCGGCACCATACATATCAGTGTGGACGAATCCTTTAAACCGGTAATGGAAGAGCAGATCAGGGTGTACGAAAGATCGTTCCCCAATACACATATCATTGCGGAGTACAAATCAGAAGCGGATTGTTTTAAGGATTTTTTCAACGATAGCTCAAACAGGATGGTTATTGTTACCCGTGGACTGAGAGATAAGGAAGATGCCTATTCTTTAGATACGCTTAAATATTATCCCCACTGGGATAATATTGCCAATGACGCCATTACAATAATAGTAAATAGTAAAAGCAACGATACCCTTTTTACATTGGAAAGATTAAGGGACCAGCTTGCAGGAAAAATAAACAGGAACCAGAAAATTGTTTTCGACGGATTAAATGCAACCAGCACGGTGAGGTTTGTGATGGACAGTATTTTAAAAGGCAAACTATTTGACACTTCTGTTGTTCAGGCTGTAAAAGGGAGCCAGGAGGTGATTGATTATGTGGCTAAAACGGAAAATGCAGTAGGCTTTGTTGGTATAAGCTGGGTCGGTAATCCGGAAGACAGTGCACAGGTTAAAATGTTAAATAAAATAAAAATTGCGTACGTTGCTTGTGAAGTGTGTGATGAAAAACCTTACGTAAAACCAATGCAGGCAAGCATTTTAACAAGAAGATATCCTTTGGTACGTGGTTTGTATTATATACTAAAAGAAAATTTTGATGGTCTTGGTACGGGGTTTGTAAATTTCTTAAATCAGGAAAGGGGACAGTTGATATTCCGAAGGGCATATTTGGGAACAAGAATGGATTTCGACATAAGAAGAGTGAGGATTAACCAGAAATTATAAAAGATTATGAGGATTTAATGATAGAATAGATGGAAAATTAATATTATTGTAAAGACTTAAAACAGCAAAATAAAATGAAGAATTTAAAATTTACACTTATCCTATTAACCGGTTTGTTGATTGCAAATGTCAGCAAGGCACAATCAATTGAAGATGGCAAGAAGTTTTTGTACTACGAAAAATTCATTAGTGCAAAAAATGTTTTTCAGCAATTGGTAACTTCCAACCCTGCCAATGAAGAGGCGGTATATTGGCTGGGGCAAACATTAATTGCGCCAGACGAAGACAAAGATATAGAAGGAGCCAAAGCAGTTTACCAAAAAGGTTTAGCTGCCAACCCCAACAGTGCTTTATTGAATGCAGGCATGGGTCATATTGAACTGCTTGAAGGCAAAACCCAGCAGGCCAGAAGCCATTTTGAAACTGCATTAAGTCTTGGCGGGGCAAAAAACATACTGGTGCTTGATGCTATTGGTTTTGCTAATGGAGATTTTGACTCCAAAGCTGGCGATGGAGCTTATGCTGTTGAAAAACTGCAACAGGCTACTAACATGAAGGGATTTAAAGACGCAAGGATTATGACAGATTTGGGAGATGCTTTTAGAAAGGTAGGAGATGGTGGTAGCGCACAAAGGGCTTATGAATCTGCACTGGCAATAGACCCTAAATACGCAAGAGCTAAATTCCGTATAGGCAGAATATACCAGTCGCAGGGCCGCAGCCAGGAAGCTATTTATCTGCAATACTATAATGATGCTATTGCGTTAGATCCGAATTATTCACGTGTTTATTTTTACCTGTATCAATATTATTACGAAACCGATGTTGTAAAATCGGCAGCCTATCTGGATAAATATTTGGCAGCAAAAGGTTCGGATGAACCCAATGCTTGCTTCTTAAGTGCTCAAATGAAATTTACACAGGGGTTATTTGAAGAAACAGTAACCTCAGCAGAAGCCTGTATAGCTGCAAGTCCCAATCCTTATCCAAACCTGTTTGGTTTGCTTGCTTATGCCAATTATAAAATTGCCGACACACGTGAAAAAGCCGGTGATTCTACAGGCGCAATGGCAGCTTACGGTAATTCAAAAATTGCTTTTGAGAAATATTTTCAAAAACAAAAGCAAACAAAAATTGGCCCCAGAGATTTATTTACCAATGCTACTGTATTGTTGAAATTTCCGGGCAATGAGGATTTGGCCGGAAATTTTATGGATCAGGCTGTTGCATTAGATAGTACAGAAATAGGTAAGGTAACAATGTTAAAGCAAGTTGCTTCTGTTTACGAGAATAGGCAACAGTTTAGTAATGCAGCCGACTGGTATAAGAAAATAATTTATATAAAAAAGGCGCCTGGTAAAACAGACATATATAATGCTGGTATTGGTTATTATCGTGCAAAAAACTATCCTGCGGTTATTGAAATGTTTGACCTGTATATTCAAAAATTTCCCGATGGCATTTTTGGGTACTATTATAAAGGTGCGGCCCAGGCAGGAATTGATACCTTAATGGTAACTGATTCAGCCTATCAAACCTATACCAGAGCTGTTGCTGTTGGTGAAGCATATCCTGAACTTGATAAAACAAGAATATTACCGTTATTGAAAGGCAGTTACAGGTACCTCATCATATACGCAGCAAACAAATTGAAAGATAAGGACCTGGCGTTAGGTTATGTTGATAAGGCTTTGTTGCTTGATCCGGCTGATGCTGAATTGCTCGGATTTAAAGAGTCTATTTCAAAAATGGGGGCACCAAAACCGGCGCCGGCAAAACCAAAGCCACCGACGCCGCAAAAAAAAAATTAAGGCAGGTAAAGAAAAAAAAGGGATAAAATAAATGCAAGGCCCCGTTATAAAAAAGATAACGGGGTTTTGTTTTGCAGGTTATTGAATATTGCTCTTGCTGCCGTATTTTTGCAAATACTAAGAACCGATTTTCATATGGAGTTTTTCTTATTACAGGCTACCGATACCAATAATGCGGCAAATTACCTGCCCATTGCCCTCCAGATGCTTTTTGCCATCGGGCTTATAGCAACCATCATTGTGGGGTCTAACATGCTGGGCCCTAAGAGAATAACTTCTGATAAGCTGCAAAATTTTGAAAGTGGTATCCAGATAAGAGGGAATGCCCGCCAGCCAATGGCAGTTAAATATTTTCTGGTAGCCATTTTGTTTGTGTTGTTTGATGTGGAGGTAATCTTTTTTTATCCTTATGCAGTAAACTTTCGGGAATTGAGATGGGAAGGTTTTCTAGCAGTATTGATGTTTGTTTCTTTATTTGTAGCAGGGTTGGTTTATATTTTTAAGAAGGGAGCATTGAAGTGGGAAGAATA
>JBBQLS010000084.1:0-14835 GCA_038328115.1 Chitinophagales bacterium | reverse complement strand
AAAATGGAAATTAATACAGCCAATACAATAACAATCAAACCAAACAGAGCGCCCCGGTTTTTTTTGAGTCGCTTCCACATTTCAGCTTTAAAAGAGAAGTTGCTTTCGGCCATGCTGTAAATTACAGATTCAAATTATTATTTTACGTTTCTTTCTTTCCAGGTATACCTGCCAAATTTACCCAACCAGCCCGCAATAACTGTATATACAATATGAAAGGGTTGCATCAGCGGGAACAGCCACAACAATTTTCGATTACCAAAAAACTTTGCAACAGACATTAAAAAAATCAACTCGGTAATTGTTTTAAAGATGATGAGGTAAAGCCAAAGTTTAAAAATAGTAAACACCCAAGTAAAAGGATAAAGAGTGACATTGAATGAACTGTGAATGAAAATTGAAACAAAAGGCAACACCAGCAGCAGCAGGTTAAAAAAATATACCAGGAAAAGTACAGCAAAGATCCGTTTGTCATTATACTTATCGGCCTTGCTGGCCCAGCGTATGCGTTGGTTAATAAATCCCCCTATAGAATTCACCGGAGCAGTCTGCACAATTACTTCCTTTGATTTTAAAAACAAAACCTTACCTGGATAACGTTTATATATTTTGTGCATCAGCAGCATATCATCGCCGCTGGCAATATTGTCAATGCCTGCAAAGCCACCCACTTCTTCAAAAGCTTTTTTTGTGTAAGCAAGATTAGCACCATTGCACATGCTGTGTATTTTTTTGTGTACCGATGCACCGGTAATGCCTTGCAACGTCATAAAATCAAGCGCCTGAAATGCTTGTAGGAACACGCCTGTTGGCGTGTTCTTTATCGAATTCGCCGTAAGACGAATTCCTACGGGCATGGCAATAAATACGGGTTGATATTGTTCGTAAAAAGCAGCAATTATTTGTAACCAGTTTTGCTGTACAATACAATCTGCATCGGTAGTAATAATCAATTCACCGGTTGATTGTGCAATAGCAATTTCAATGGCTTTCTTTTTATAGGAATTCAATTCGCCATCTACAAAATCCTTTAAAGAAATGAGTTTTACATTTTTGTTTTCGTAAGACTTTATGATTGCTGCAGTGTTGTCTGTAGAATGATCATCCACCACCAAAATTTCAAATAATTCTTTAGGGTAAGTTTGATTACAAATGGAATCTAAACAGACTCCAATATTATCCTCCTCGTTTCGTGCCGGAATAATAACGGTGATTTTTGTTGAGGGCTTAAAATCTGAAATTTTCAATCTAAAATCTGCGATTGAAACCCAGCTTCTCCAATAATAAAGAATAAGCAGTGTGTAGAAGCCGAGAAGAATCAATGAAAAGATGAGTAAAGCCTGCTGCATATTGATTTTTAGTACAAGTTAGTTCCTTCGGATCCGCTCAGGATACACTGCTAATGAAGCCGCCCCACGTAGTTCCGTTGCCTACAAAAATAAATTTTAAAATCTCAAACGAATGATTATCTTTGTTTAGTTGCATAAACAACTATATGTCAAACAACCAATTTAAGAAAGGTGAACTCTACAGCTTTATAACCGGTAAAGCCAGCACAGCAATCGGGCGCAGGCTGCAGAAAAACTTTAAACAGGCAGGCATAGAAATAACCATTGAGCAGTGGAGTGTATTGTATCATTTATGGAAAGTGGATGGCATGAGCCAGCAGGAATTGTGCGATGCAACTTTCAGAGATAAACCGAGTATTACCCGGCTGGTTGATAACCTGGAAAAACTCAAACTGGTGAAAAGAAACGCATCGAAGGAAGACCGCCGCAAGAACCTGATTGTATTATCGCCGGAAGGAAAGCAACTGGAAGAACATTGCATGGAAGTGGCCAATACAACACTTAATGAAGCATTGATGGGCGTAACCAACGGGCAGATAGAGATTGCGAAAGAGGTTTTGCAGATGGTGTATGATAATTTGAAATAAGGCCAAACCCCTCTGAACTGCGTTCTTTCTCTTTCAGAGAACCTGAACGGGGAACTGATCATAGCAAATGGGGGGTATTATTGAAAAGAACTTTTATTAATAACGCTTCAAATCTCCGCCGAGGCGGATTTGGGGGCAAAAAAGTAAACACAATGAGCACAGCAACAACTCCAACCACCACATCCCTTAAAGGCGGCGAATGGTTAATTAAAGAAAGCAATGCATTTGAAACCTACACTCCCGAAGATTTTAACGAAGAGCAACTGATGGTAAAAGAGATGTGTCTTCAGTTTTTACAAGCGGAGGTTTTGCCCATTGTGGACCGTATTGATAAAATGGAACCGGGGTTGATGCCTTCGCTGATGGTAAAAGCTGGCGAACAGGGATTATTGGGAACTTCGGTACCCGAAGAACTGGGCGGATTGGGGAAAGATTTCATCACTTCTACTTTGGTGAATGAAGGATTGGGTGGTGGTTATTCATTTAGTGTGGCTATTGCTGCACATACAGGTATCGGCACGTTACCTATTTTATATTTTGGTACCGAAGAACAAAAGAAAAAATACATACCTAAACTGGCAAGCGGTGAGTGGAAAGGTGCTTATGGTTTAACCGAACCCAACAGCGGTAGTGATGCCCTGGGTGCAAAAACAACTGCCGTACTTAGCGAAGATGGAAAAAATTATATACTGAACGGACAAAAATGCTGGATAACAAACGGCGGTTTTGCTGATGTTTATACCGTGTTTGCAAAAATTGACGGAGATAAATTCTCTGCTTTTATTGTTGAGCGTGGTATGGAAGGATTTACACAGGGGCCTGAAGAACATAAGATGGGCATAAAAGGTTCATCAACCGTTCAATTATATTTTCAGGATTGTAAAGTACCTGTTGAAAATTTATTGGGAGAAATTGGCAAAGGCCATATCATTGCCTTCAACATTTTAAATATTGGAAGGTTAAAATTATGTGCGGCTGCGCTTGGTGGTGCTAAAATGAGCTTGAACGATACCATTGTTTATGCAAAAACAAGAGAGCAGTTTAAAACAGCCATAGCCAATTTTGGTGCTATAAAATATAAACTGGCCGAAATGGCCATCCGCATTTTTGTGGGCGAAACAGCTTTATACCGTACTGCCAAATGGGTAGATGATAAAGAAACCGAACTGCAAGCTGCGGGTAAAACTTTTGCCGAAGCCCTGTTAGGCGCTGCGGAAGAATATGCTGTAGAGTGTGCCATTTTAAAAGTGCAGGGTAGTGAGGTGTTGGATTATGTGGTGGACGAAGGTGTGCAGGTGCATGGTGGTAACGGCTTTAGCGATGAATACAATGCCAGCCGTGGTTACCGCGATAGCCGCATTAACCGCATTTACGAAGGCACCAACGAAATTAACCGCCTGCTTACGGTTGATATGATTTTGAAAAGAGCCATGAAAGGAAAGCTCGACCTGATGGGGCCAGCCATGGCTGTAAGCAAAGAACTGATGAGTATTCCTGAATTTGGCAACGATGATGAAACGCCGTTTGCCAAAGAACGCAAAACCATTGTAAATATGAAAAAATGTATTTTAATGGTGGCCGGTGCTGCGGTGCAAAAATTAATGATGAAACTGAACGACGAGCAGGAGATACTGATGAACATTGCTGATATGGCTATTGAAACTTTTGAAGCCGAAAGCGCCTTGCTGCGTATTATGAAGATGGTAGATAAGCAGGGTGAAGCCGCATCGCAGTTGCAGATAGATATGATGCGTTGTTACCTGAATGATGCTGTTGATAAAGTAAATAAAGCCGGTAAAGAAGCCATTAATGCATTTGCCGGAGGCGATGAGCAACGCATGATGCTGCTGGGCTTAAAACGTTTTACTAAAACAGAACCTTTTAACAGTAAAGATGCAAGAAGAAGAATTGCTGATAAGCTGATTGCAGAAAGTAAATACGCCTGGTAGAAAGAAATAACCAACATAAATATTGATAAACCCACTTCATTTTGAAGTGGGTTTTTTATCAGCCTTCAGGTAGTTTTTTCGTTGGCACAGTTTTGGTATGCTGTAAACTACTCCCCCTTTAAAAATAATAACGATGGCAAAAAAATCAAAAGTTGTAAAAAAGGCAGTGGCTAAAAAAGCTGCTCCAAAAAAGGTTGCCCCCAAAAAGGCTGCCGCTAAAAAAGCTACCGCTAAAAAAGCAGTTGTAAAAAAAGTAGCAACAAAACCGGCTGTTTCAAAAAGTAACAAAGTTCCTGTAAAGAAAGCTGCCGCAAAAAAGGCAGTTGCAAAGAAAGCCGCTCCTAAAAAACCGGTTGTAAAAAAAGCTGTTGTTAAAAAAGCTGCTCCAAAAAAAGCAATTGTAGCTAAAAAGGTTGTAGCTAAAGCGGTTGTTAAGCCTGCGGCGAAAAAGAAAGCAGCAGCAAAACCGGCACCTAAGTCAGCGGCATCAACACCTGCAATGGCTATGCTTTCAGAAGAGCTGGTAGAAAAGGCGGCCAATACCGGTGATAATAAACCCATGTTGGAAACCGGCGATACCGTTGCAACAGCAACACCAGATCCCATCCTGGCATTTGATAAAAATACCTTCAACAAAGCAACAACTAAAAGAGATCCACACAGTAGGCTTCACCTTTCAAAAGCAAAGGGAGGTATAAAACCCTCGGGTAAAAAACCATTGTGGTAAAGCAATAACAACTCCATATATATCGTGAAGCGATGAAAGCCTGTCGGCGATTCACAGATTTTAAAACAGGCAGTAGTGAAAAAGATTGACTGGAAAACAGTCAATCTTTTTTTATTTGCATTAATTATCAATCTGCCTCAGTTGTAAAGAGAGATGAGGAGGAAATAATCAATGTCTTTTAAAATATAGTATTTCCTGCTCGTGCTTTTTGGCCGCTGCCAGTGTGGAAAAAGTTCCCAGGTTGCAGCGCTTATTGGTCTTTGGATTTTTCTTACGGGAGTAAAGCCTGTACTCACCCGATTTTAATTTTCGGATCACAGTACCTGTTTTTATAATAAAAACTCAACCATTTTGATTGCTTCGGTCTTCGCCTTTTTTTTCAGTTGTCTTTTTTTGCTGCTGCATAAAAGCCAGTTTACGCATATAAAATGAATAGTCACGCACATGTACACGGCCATTCAGTACCTGCTGCTGAAACAGCGTGTTCAGCTTATCCGGCGAGGCGGAAAATAGTTGCTTTACCATGATTGATTGTTTTATTTATATAAAACAAAAGCGTGCCAGAATTTTTAAAAAGCTGAAACAAAGCGTTAATACAGCTCCATCTCCAGCATCACTTCCTCCATGGGGTTGCGCCCAAGCTGCTGCAGTACGGTATTGCAACGATGCAATAAAGCTGCAGACAAATCGCCGGTATAGGCATGGTTCCAGAAAGTAAGCAATCCGCAGGACACTGTGTGTAGATTTTGCTGTATGGTTGTTAATGACTCCTGTAGTTTTAAAATTAAATAATGCAGGGCCGATATCTCCTCATCTTTTAAATGATTAAAAGCATTGTTTGCCAGCAGATCAATTGTTAGCGAAAGAACCGTTTTCCTTTGCAGCATGTGTATGGTTTTATGAGGTGTAATCTCAAACTATAACGTAAAG
Source organism: Chitinophagales bacterium (assembly GCA_038328115.1). Taxonomy (GTDB): domain Bacteria; phylum Bacteroidota; class Bacteroidia; order Chitinophagales; family Chitinophagaceae; genus Ferruginibacter. The sequence goes on along the minus strand of JBBQLS010000084.1, from coordinate 9,293 downwards.
AAATTGTAAAGCTTGTGTTATGCAATTGTGATGCATGCGTAATGTGCATTGCGAGGGGGAAAGCCCATTTGTATGGTACATAAACAGAAGGTAGGTTATCGCAGAATAATTGCAACCTTTCACTACCGGCTTTAGGTTGCCGGTAAGCCATAACCAAAGTTGCCTTAAAAATAAAGAGGTATGGGAAATCCCCATACCTCTTTATTTAATATTATTATTTGAGTTTTACTTTCCCATCATTTTACCACCGCTGAAAATAAGCGAAACCGAAAAACGCTTTATCACATCGTGAGGCGCATTGCTCAGGTTCTGGTATTCGGCACTTTTCCAGTTTTCATCATGAAAACCTGATACATAGCTGGCCTGAAAACCAATGCTGCCATCATCTTTAGGCGATTTAACAGAAAAGCCCAATCCTAAACGGTAAGTAAAGGCCGAGTTTACAAATTTTGTTTTGCGTATGCTGTTTTGCACGGTTGAAGAATTGGCTACGGCATCAAACTCCACGGCATTTACATCTCTGTAATAAATGGCATGGTAGGTTTCGGCACCAATACCTACCAATGGATACAGCATAATCATTTTAGAGGGTATTACATCGTAACCGAGGTCTATACCGCCGCCAATGGTACGCAGTGTGCTGCTTTTTTCGTTGGGGTTACCGGTTAAGCTGCTGCCACCTGTAAGGCTCATCTGCGATATAAAGTTTTTTTCTACATGCATTGAACCTGCAGTGAGTGTCCACACGCGGTTATTTAAACCTTTATACTGCGGAAACCCGGCTATGCGGTTGTTAAGTGCATCAAAATTCTGGAAGCTTACTCCAATACCATTCATCATAATTGGCATACTTGATTTCATTTTAGCCCATTTTGCTTTTTTGTCTGTTTTTTCCTGGGCCATTGCCGACAGTGAAAAAATACTCAGCGCAAAAAATAAGATTCTAGTTTTCATAATCCTTGTTGTTTTGTTTTTATAATTTGTTTCATGCAGCCCCTATTACATTTTTCATGCCGTTATCAATAATTTAATAAAGAATATGTTACATAATTATCTATAGCACCTGCAGCTTTTTTGTATTAACAGTACATGGTATGCTTTTGTTTCTGCAAGGGTGATATCAATTGTTAATTTTATGTTGTTACTTTTTTTTGATGGCAGGCATTGTAGTATTGTTGAAGTTTAAAGAGCGATAAGTTGTTTGTGATTACACAAACAAGCAAATATTTTTTCTGCCATGCAAAAAAAATTTATTTAGCAAAGGGGTTCAATAAACAACAGCCGCTATTTATTTTTTGTTTGCCGATAAATCCTTTCGGGGTTACACATCTTTGATGTGAAAAATTGGAACACAGATTTTTTCTGCCAGGCAGGATAATCCTATATTTCACTGATGGCTTTTGTTGGTTTAGAGAGGGTTTTGCGTATGTATGCAGGTAAGTTGCCGTTGCAGAGCGGTTACTGAAATGAAGAAAAAATTAATTCGCAATTTGAGCAGCTTTTTTATAATCAGCTAATCAACTATCTTCTAAAACCCACCCCCTTGCAAAGTTTACATTTCTCTTTTGTTTGTACCGTATAACCCGAATTGTATTTGCTTACATAATTATAAGCAGCCACTTTTTCCCATTGCGACCAACTTCCTGCCTTTTCATATTGCCCATGTATAATTCCTTCGCCATGGCATAAATAGCAAATAGTATAATTCCATCCACAGGTACTATACTTTTCAAATTCAGTCCGGTCCTTGTAGGTATAGCTATTACCATCACCGTCCTTGGCAGCCCGTTCAATTACTAAATATTTATCCTGTTTGCAATCGTAATCCATAATAATGGCATTGGGATAACTGGAAAATCTTTCATAAGTTATGGCAGCGCCTATGGCAAAAAGAAGACTGGATAGTTTTGTGTCGCATTCCGCTTCTTCCCGGCTTTTGGTAGTTACAGCAGCAGGCGCAACAGGTTTGGCATCCCATTGGGCATTGTAATCGCTTACCACTTTTTGAGCCATTTTTTTAATTTCCTGCCTTTGATCATCAGGTAAACTATCTTTAATTTTAACGTAATCAACATTCCATGGGACATTCATTAATATTTTAAATGCCGCCTTAATATTGCTGCCGGCAACTTTGTTTATAAGTACAGTAAACACCTCCTGAATACTACTGCCCTGTATACCTTCATTGTCGAGTGCCTGGCTAAATTTTGTGGTTGCGTCTTTAGCCGTGCTTTCATTATATAACCCATCCTTATACATTTCCAGTAAAGAATCTATAACCTGTTGCGCTGTGGTAAGCACCGGTTTTGTAAATGAAATTTTTATCAGTAATGAATCATGCTGCGCCTTGGGGTCATTAATATAACCAATTACTTCCAGGGTAATAACATGATTTTTTTCATCCGTTTCAGCCAGAGGGGCAATTGTTTTCAGCAGACTGTCTAGGTTTTTTTTTGCCTCATTCAATTGGTCGGCCATAATTCCCTTGGGAGCAGAAAAAATAACGGATGTCCATTCCCAGAAACAGATACCCTTTGCCCGGTTGGTGGCTATTTTTTCCAGCAGGCTTTTTTCAGCTCCGTTTATATTAACAGCACTCTGGTACCTGGGGGTGCCGTAAGGAGCGCTACCTATAAACAAGGTTGCCAGGTGCTGCATACTTTTTTTTGGGTTAACGGCTATTGCCATAACCTGCTTAACAGCAACCGTAATATTGCGTACAAAAGTATCAACCGGTGCCCGGTTAACTGCCGCCGGCTTTACTTTTGCGGGTGCCATGGCTGCAGGTTTTACCTGTGCACCAGCCATAGCACTTACCTGCACCAGCAGTACCATACCACATACGGTATTTAAAATTTTCATGTCACAAGTTTTCATAAACATACCTTAAATAGCTGGTGTTTGCAATACCCTGCTACCCGTATTTTTAACCCAGGCTGCCAGCGGCAGGCAATGTAGTAAGCAGCAATAGTGGTTTAAAAAAGCAAATGGTATTTGCTGATTGCATACAGGGGGACTGTGGTACTTTTTTAAAATTTGCAATGCTTTAAAGTGGTAATGCCTGTTTTAGGTATAGGGGGAGGTTGATGGAGGCCTTGCCGGGAGAAAAAAGGTTGGAGAAGACACGAACCAAGGCTTATGAGACTTGGGCTGAAAAGGAATTTTCATCCTTTTTCTAATTCATCAAAAAAATTTTCATTATCCCTGTTTGATATCTTTTTATAAAGTTTAGGTAAAAGATTTTCAAACCAGTCCGGCAGCGTGCCGTGATGCACTGCATAATCAATTTCCCCATTTTTAAAAAGTGCCAGCACTTTCGGATTTACACTCTCTGAAGTATCAACAATCTGGAGTTCATCAATTGTTTTATATCGCTTATTCAGTTGTAATAAGTTGCCGTAGTAATTTCTTTCAATTTCATAAGGCGGAACATTGTGACCACCGAGTTTTGCACGTTCCATTACCCTCACTGCTGAAACGTCGGTATCGCTTAACCCAAAAAATACCAAATGAATTTTGTAACCAGCTCTTTTAAATCTTTTAGGAGTTTTCCAGTTTGCATCCTCCGGAAGATGGCCTTCATACACAAAATCTTCTTTCTCTTTTAATGCCTTTTTTACAGAGATTTCAAAGTTTTCAAATAGCCATTCAAGAGCCATGCGTCCGGCTTCTTTAAAAGATTTTACACCAGCAAGGTAAAACTCACGTTTCTTTTGTAACGTGAGCTTATCACCATCAAAAACCGTATGCTTTTTTTGAACAATTATTGGCAGATATGAATAACCAACTGTAGATTTTCCAGCTCCATTTGCGCCTGTTATTATATATAAATCAGGCATGGATTTTAAATGAGCTTGAATTGTTTCCTGATCAAACTGCCTTCATCTTCTGAATATTCAGTAATAACCTTAAAATCATTGTCTTTCCTGGATAGCGTTACAAGAGCAATTGAACCATCGGGATATTCCAGATAACATTGATCTGAAGGCAGGGTTTTAGCATTAATCATAAATGGCAGACCACTTTTTAATTTGCTTTCACGCAAATTTTTTATTGCTGCCATTCCTGATTTTTTTAATTGCGAAACTGTCATAGAAATAAATATTCAATGTTTAAGGTAAGCAAAATTACTAAAAAACTCTTTTTAAGTAATTGTGAATCAAACCTTTAACACCAATCAAACATGGTATAAAACAGAGACAATTAGGTACTTGTTAAAAATAATTATTAATATAGTGTTGTAATTAAGATAAAATTGTGTAAGTTTGTATCCTAGCTTAATAAAATGAGGTATTTAATTGACATTTCACCATACCAGTCACAATTAATTCAGAAGTATCTGGAGAAAGGAAATTATGCCTCCTTATCCCAATTTGTAAATGCGGCAATTGAGAACCAGTTAATGCTTGAGGAAAATGAAATGAATGAATTGATTCCACACAGGACAGCCGTAAAAAATAAGAGTGCTTTTCAACAGATAATACAAACTGAGCATGAAAGCTTTGATAAATACTGTTTAAAAAACATTGCTGATTATAACGCTGTAATAGCGGCCCCGGTCTTTAAAGATCTGGTTTATGCATCACAAAAAATTCAGGAAAATGAAGCCTGGATATGGGGTCAGATAAATAAAATATTTCCAGTGAAGGTTGGAGTAAGGATTCTTCACCAACTCCTTGCTACAAAACAATCAATGGAATTAAATGAGTTTCTTGAAATCGCTGCAAATGAAGCAGGTGCTATTGGTAACAAAATCCGGGAGCACGAAAAAGCGAATAACAAAATGAGAGATGAAAAAATCTCTGCGGCACTTCCTTCTTTAGATGAGAAAAGCCTGAACCGGTATAAATTTCAGTTTATGGTTTACCTGCGTAAAGATGGTTTAATGGATGGTGCCATGTCGCTGATGCGTTTTTGTAATATTTATGAAGAAAAAAAGAAAAAAATGATTGGTATTACAGAGGCCGGATTGAAATTTTCCTTAATCAATAATTCTGTATTGGATAATAATGATTTTAGTATGTCATTGAATGAAGAAGAAAGTCTTTTTTATATTAACCATATTAAGGAGAATGTAAAAGGTGAATATGAGGCCATAAAATGGATGCTGGCAAAAATAAATAGTGGAAACAATACCAGAGAATTACTGAACACTGAAATAGAGAAAACCTATAAGGATGTTTGGGATGCAACAGAAGCTGTAATAAATACACAGCGGGCAGGAATAACAGCCAGGGTATTTGAACTGGGGCTTATTGAAAAGGAAAAAGATGGGATTTATGTGAAATATGGGGTAAGCGAAAGGGGTAAAAAACTTTTATTAAAATGATTTACGTCACAGAATTAATAAATTAAAATATGGAGAAATTATTTTGGGAATTATTCAATGCAAACTCTGAGGAAGAATTAAACAAAGTTTTTGAAAAGAATCAAATTCTAAATGACTCTAGTAATTGGAAACCATATGGAAAGAGTTTCGGGAATTTTGGAACGTTTGAAGGACAACAGTATAATCCGATTCCGGCATTAATTGAAAAAATCACTAATTCAATAGACGCTGTTTTATTAAAAGAATGTAAAATTTCTGGTATTGACCCAAAATCAAAAGAAGCTCCTAGAAATATGGGAGAAGCAGTTGACAAATTTTTCGGAATAAGAAATGGCGATTTTAGTGAAGTAATAAAAAGTAAGAGAAGAGAAATTGCCGAAAGCATTCAAATTATAGCTGTTGGAGATAAAGTTACTCCTTCAATAATAGTTTACGATGATGGAGAGGGGCAAAAACCTGAAAATTTTCATAATACTTTCTTATCTCTTCAACAGAATAATAAAGCCAATATCAAGTTTGTTCAAGGCAAATATAACATGGGTTCAACAGGAGCTGTTGTTTTTTGTGGAGAAAAAAAATATCAATTAATTGCTTCAAAAAGAAATAAGAATCTTGGTGATTCTAATTTTGGTTTTACGTTGGTGAGAAGGCACCCTTTATCAATTGAAGAAGAGGAAAGTTCAACAACTACATACTATGAATATTTTTGTGTTAACGATGAAATTGCCTCATTTCCTATAGAAGAAATAGACTTAGGGCTTTTTGGTCGAAAATTTATCACCGGTTCCATTGTTAAAATGTATTCATATGAATTACAAAGGGGTTCAAGATCTGATATTACTTTAGATTTATGGAGAGATCTAAATCAGTATTTATATCATCCAGCCATCCCATTTATTTTATATGAAAATAGAGAAGGGTATAAAAGTGGTGGTAATGATAGAGGAAGAACTCCAACTAAACCTGTTGTAGGAAATAAAACAAGAATCTCGCTTGATGAAAGAGAAAAGGTACAAACACAATTATCTTATTCAATCAACGAAGCAAACAAACTCGGTGAAATACCAATTGAAGTAATCGTTTTTAATTCTAGTGAATCGCAGAGGGATTTTATAGGTAGTAAGGCGATAGTATTTACTCAAAATGGCCAAGTACATGGATTTTTTGGACGATCATTCGTCTCGAAAGAATTGAATTTACCAATGTTAAAAGACTCGCTACTTATACACGTTGATTGCACGAGAATACATACTAGTTACAGGCAAGATTTATTTATGTCTAATCGTACACATTTAAAAGAAGGAGCAAAAACACAGTATTTGATTGATAGAATAATTGAACTATTACGTAAAAGCGACATTCTAAAAAAATTAAACCAAGACAGAAAGAATCTATTGTTACATGAATCTAAAGATGACAAGGCACTTATTGAATCGATATTATCAAAGCTTCCAGTTGATAAGGATTTAACTAAACTTTTATTAAAAGATGGAGATTTATCCTTTTTAAAACAACTTGGCGATAAGGCTCTAAGTCCTGAATTGAATAATTCTAACGAAAAAGAAAAATTACCTAAACTAAATAGATTTCCTTCAATATTTAATCTTGATCTTAAAACAGATGGAGACGGACGGAAATTTAAAACTATTCCTTTAAATAGTAATGGGGTTATCAAGATTAAGACAGATGTGCAAAATGATTATTTATATAGGCCTTCTGAAAAGGGTTCATTAAATGTTCATGTCTTACAACATAAAGCAAAGTCCAACGTACCAGTAACACCCTCTCTTTTTCCATTTAATAACAACATTGAAGACTCCGTAATTGTTGAAAGAGAGGGTCCAATTGATGGAACAATAAAGTTTATGATTAAGCCCAAAAATGCTCACGTAGGGGATGAAATTGAAGTTAAAGTTGATTTGAGTTCACCTGGAAATGATTTAGAATGTATTTTTTGGATTAAAGTTGCAGACCCAGTTGAAACAAGTAAAGAAAATAAGGAGATAAAAAATGAAACATTTCCTCAGTTACCCAAGCCTCAAAAAGTATTTCAAAACAAAGAAGCTGATGAAGATGTTACCTGGAAGGAATATAGTTGGAACGGAGAAGATATAGTTAAAATAATCGAAGGAGGTGATAACTCGAATAATTTGGTTGAAGCGATTGCAATAAACATGGATTCCTTTGCTTTGAAAAGATTTATCTCAAAAAATCAATTGAAAAGTGAAACTGAAATAAAATACATTAAGGATAAATATTTCCTTTCAATTTATTTACATTCTTTATTTATGTATAGTATATTTCACAAAGTATCTAAAAATGGATTTGAGGAGCAATTTAAACAAATTGATATTTCAGAATTGATAACATCTATTTTTAAACCTTATGCTGCATTTTTGCTCTATGAAAATTTTCATCTCGAAAATAAATTTATTGAAAAGGAATGATATTTTTTGATATGTTAACCTTTGAACACCTCATCCATGTGAAACTGTAAGAAATCTTTCTTTGGGTAATATTTCTTTGGGAGAATTATTTTTGTTCCTGCTAATGAAGCAAAATATTTTCCATGATAATCCGATTTATTTTTCTTTTTTAAGTCTGTGGAAAGTATAATTTCAAATTGCTCGGTTATTCCAATATATCCCTTATCATAGGCCCGGTCATACAAAGCAGAAAGGCAAATACCATTTTCTGGGTTTAATCTTTCTTCTTCCCTTTTTGCCCATGGAATTATGTGACTGGCTACTAATAAATCTGGGATATCAATTCCTGTAATAGCACATTTAGCTGAATAGTTTGCCAACACAATTTGGCGAAATAGATTTTGATTAACCCTTGTTTTAACTTCCCTCACTTTATATTCACCTTTTAGGTTTTCAGTTCCTTTTAACAAGTCGGAAAATTTAGCTTCAATTGTGATATGTTCTTTTTGAGCCAATATTCTTTCGCTTTCAAAAAGTAATTCCTCTTTATTATTTATAAACTCATTCCAAATGGGTTCTACTTGCTTCTTTCCCCCAGGCAACCCCCCAATTCCTCTCTGTTGATGATATGGATCTACACTGGCAAAATTATTCAAGCGCATAGCAATTGAACTTGGTGTTCTTCCAAGAAGGCTTGCCAAATGAATTATTTGTGGATTGCCAGAATGCAGTTTTCCGAACTCAAGTTTTAGGTAAAGATTTAAAGCAACTATTAATTCATCTCTTGTCCAAAGATTCAATTTTGCCATTTGTCTTTTTTTAGATTGCTTGTGATTTATCCTTTCAATAATCAAAACTAAAATAATCATCTTTTGGTTAAAAAATGTCTGGTTACCGGGTAATTTTTGTCATGCAGTTTATAACAGAAATCTTTAGAACATAAGAATCTTCTAACTTTCTCCCGCCTGCAAACAAATCTTTAATCGTGATGTGTTTAGAAGTCAGCATTTTCTGGGGCATCGTCTTAGTTTCTTTTCTTTTTCTTCTTTGAATTATCAAACAGCTCTTCTTCTCCAAAAAAATCTTTGAAGCTTAAATCAAGCCCGTTAATAATCTTTTCAAGACTTTCTACAGAAACATTTCTTTTCCCATTTTCAACATGATTCATGAATGTGCGGTCTATCTCTGCTTTAAAAGCAACCGCTTCCTGAGTGAGTTCTTTTTCGGTACGTATTTCCTTTATGCGCAAGCCGATTTTGGTTTTTATATCCATACACAATACTACCCTATGTGACTTAAAGTACATTTGCCTTTAAGTCACGTTTTTTGGCAGCATCTTTTAATCTGTACCTTTTATTATAAGTTTTAACAACTCATAAATATTTTTTAATTTTACATTGATGTTAAACCTGCAAAACATATTACAGATACTGCGGCAGCATAAGCCCGAACTACAACGGAAATATCCGATTGGAAGGCTTGGTGTATTTGGTTCTTATGCAAGGGGAGAGGCGACAGCAAAAAGCGACATTGACATT
>JBBQLS010000083.1:0-15126 GCA_038328115.1 Chitinophagales bacterium | reverse complement strand
ATGACCGAAAAGAAGACCGGTTGTTGCCACGACGAGTTTAAGTTTTACAAGCTAAACGATTCTTATAAAAATGTATCGAATGACATTTCTTTTACGGCTCCTGAATTTGCTGTAAATAACGATTTTCCTCTTTATAACTGGCAGATGCCACAGAGATTGCTTTCTGCATCAGTAAACAACAATTCTCCCCCGGATTATACAAAGCCTGATGTTTGTATAATGAACTGTATTTTCAGAATTTAGAATTTGGTATTGAATTTTTACACAGGTAAATGATTTTGCCTGCGCAGTACGCTATTGGTCTGACGTCTCGTCTGACCAACAATAAAATTATTCAAATCAAAAATTATTCAAATGAAAACATTATCATTATTTGCTGCAATTATTTTCAGCCTGTTCTCTATCAACACTTCAACCGCACAAACTACAAAAACTGAGACTATTAAGGTTTGGGGCAATTGTGGTATGTGCAAAACAACCATTGAAAAATCTGCAAAAAAGGCCGGGGCAAAAACTGCCGACTGGAATGAAGATAGTAAGGAACTAAAAGTTAGCTATGCAGTAAATAAAACTTCTTCAGCAAAAATTCAGGAGTCAATAGCAAAGTCTGGTTACGATACACAGGATTTTACAGCCATACAAACAGCCTATGATAATTTACATGGCTGCTGCAAGTACGATAGGAAAAATGCAACCGCTTCTGCAGCAACTTATGCTTGTCCCATGCATCCCGAAGTTACAAGTGATGCTCCTGGCAAATGCAGCAAATGCGGAATGGATCTTATCAAATCAACTAAAGAGCCAATGGCGATGTACAGTTGTCCCATGCACCCCGAAGAAAAGAGCGACAAACCGGGTAAATGTTCTAAATGCGGTATGGATCTGAAGAAGAAACAATAAACTTTCTTTATTAATTAAACACGAAGTAATCTGTTGCAGGGTATAAAAAACCTGCAACAGTAATTGCTGCTGTATAGAGCATGTTCCATAAATTTCGCAGCAAAAATTTTATCAGTGTTACTTTAAATAATCTATTATGAAAAGGCTAAAATATTTGTTACTGCTTTTCCTGCTGTTAACAGGAGTAGCAGCATACAGCCAGGATAAAAAAGTGCCGGCACCGGATACTACTATATCGTTTAAGGTTTTTGGTGTATGCGTTCAATGTAAAGAGCGTATTGAAAAAGCGGTTAAAATAAAAGGCGTAAAATCAGGGGTGTGGGATATAGCAACCGGGCAGCTTTCGCTGGTTTATAACCCTGCCCAGGTTACTCTAAATAAAATTGAAAACAGGATTGTTGCAGCCGGACACGATCTGGAAAATAAAAAGTCTGCCAGTTCGGTTTATGATGCTTTGCCCAAATGTTGTCGCTACCGGGAAATAGGAGCGGCAGGGAATGAGCCAAACCACAACGCGGTTTCTGAAGGGAAGCAGGATATAAAAATAGTGGAAACTTTATCAGCCCCTTCATCTATAAAAAATTCCATGCAATCAACCGGCATCATTAAAGGCATTGTATTGGAGGAAGATAAAAAAGGGAAATTTACAGCACTGGCAAATGCAAGTATTTTCTGGTTAAACACAAATAAAGGAGTACTAACCGACAGCGCAGGATTTTTTAGTCTGCAACAGGATACTTTAAGCAGCATGTTGGTTGTTAGTTACACCGGTTACCAGTCTGATACCTTAGTTGTTAGCGCCCCTGATGAGTTGAAAATTGTGCTGGCATCCAACAGGCAATTAAAGGAAGTAACGGTATCATCAAAGCAACGGTCTGTTTACATCAGCAATTACAATCCAATAAGAACTCAAACAATGAGTGGTAAGGAATTATTGAAAGCGGCCTGCTGTAATTTGAGCGAAAGTTTTGAAACCAATCCTGCTGTGGATGTTTCTTATAGTGATGCGGTAACAGGTGCCAGGCAAATTCAATTGCTGGGGTTGAGTGGAAATTATACCCAGCTTACGGTAGAAAATTTACCCGGCCCACGGGGTATTGCAACGCTCTTGGGATTAAATTCCATTGCCGGTCCATGGATTGAATCTATTCAATTAACTAAAGGCGTTGGTTCGGTTGCCAATGGCTACGAAAGTATTGCCGGGCAGATAAACGTGGAATTAAAAAAGCCGGAAAACAGTGAGCAATTGCTAGCAAATCTGTATGTAAATGATTACGGAAAAACTGATATTAATTTAAACCTGTCTCATAAAATCAGTAAAAAATGGTCGGCAGGATTGTTATTGCACGATGATTTTCTGACTAATAAGAAGCTTGATTTTAATAAGGACGGATTTCGCGACCTCCCAACCGGCAATACATTCAGCCTGGTAAACCGTTATAAATTTGATAACAGCAAAGGCACGTTAATACAACTGGGTATTAAAATATTAAATGATAAAAGGACCGGTGGCGAAACAGGGTTTGACCCTGCGTTAGATAAAAATACAACCAATAAATACGGACTGGGAATTAATACAGAGCGATACGAAGCATTTGCCAAAATCGGTTATATTTTTCCGGCAAAAAAGTATAAAAGCATTGGCTTGCAAGCGGCGGTTATAAGCCACAGGCAGGATTCTTATTTTGGGTTAACTACCTATAATGCCAAACAGCAGACTTTTTACGGCAATTTAATATACCAGTCCATCATAAGAACAACGGTGCATAAATTCAGAATAGGCATCAGTTTTTTGTATGATAAATATGACGAAGCGTTTAAAGCAATCCCTTACAGGCGCAACGAAATTGTTCCGGGAATTTTTGGTGAATATACTTTTACCCCGAATGAAAAATTCAGTGCTATTGTAGGGCTCCGGGCAGATCATAATAATTTGTCTGGCTTTTTTGCAACGCCCAGGCTTAACCTGCGTTACGAGCCTGTTAAGGGAACTACTATCCGTGCAAGTGTGGGAAGGGGACAGCGTACCGCAAATATTTTTGCGGAGAACCTTGGAACCTTTATCAGCTCAAGACAGGTAAATATTATGGCTACTGCTCCGGGGAGAGCGTATGGCCTGAATCCGGAAGTTGCCTGGAATAAAGGCATTAGTGTAGATCAGAAATTTAAACTTTTTAAACGGGAAGCACTGCTCAGTATGGATTATTTTAGAAACGATTTTAAAAACCAGGTAGTGGTTGACCTCGAAAATGCAAGGGCCGTGAATTTTTATAATCTGGCAGGCAAATCATTTTCAAATAGTTTTCAGGCTGAATTAAGTGTTGAACCTGTTGATAAATTTGAAGTAAGACTGGCATACCGGTATTTTGATGTGAAGACAACCTACACTGGGCAATTGCTTGAACGCCCGCTGATATCTAAAAACAGGGCATTTGCAAATCTTGCTTATACTATACGTGGGTTTAAGATTGATTATACGGTTACTTACAATGGTAAAAAAAGATTGCCGGATACTGAGGCGAATACACCCGCTTACCAACTGGATAAATTTTCTAAGGATTATGTTTTGATGAACGCACAAATATCAAAAACGATAGGTAAAAAATATCCTGTTGATCTGTATGTTGGGGCAGAGAACCTGACAAACTTTTTTCAGAAAAACGTAATTGTAGCTTCCGGTCAGCCCTTTGGCAGTAACTTTGATGCTTCTATGGTTTGGGGGCCGGTGAGTGGTCGTATGTTTTACACTGGAATTCGTTTCAAGATCAAATAAAATTAATTTTATGAAAAAGTTTTTGCTTTTCATACTTTCATTATTTCAAAAAAAGAATTGTTGTAAATGAACAGATACTTTTTGATCGTTTTGATTTTATTAAGTTCATCAATTGCCAGTGCCCAGTTAAAAATTGGTGAGTCTGTTCCTGAAATTGAATTAGCTGATAAAACAGACAGTATTATAAAACTTTCATCGTTTGCGGGCAAAGTGGTACTTATAGATTTTTGGGCAAGTTGGTGCGGCCCGTGCAGGGCTGCCAATCCTTATGTTCAAAAATTGTATAAAAAATACCAGGCCAGTGGCTTTGAGGTATTTGCAGTTTCGCTGGATGTAAATAAACCGCTTTGGGTAAAGGCAATAAAAAGAGACCGGCTGACATACACACAGGTAATTGATACCGATGGATGGATGTCGAAAGTGGCAGAAAAGTATTATGTTGATGCTATACCAACTAATTTTTTGCTTGATAAAACCGGTAAAATTGTTGCCATCAATTTAGATGGGAAAGAATTGTTTGATAAAGTAAAAAGACTGGTGCAATAATTATTTCCGGTTTTGAAACGGAATGATATGCAAATGCAATTTTCCAAATCATTTAATCTGTAAGAATATTTACGATTAGTTTTTAGCTGCAGCTATACCGGTTATCAGATTTTCAGGATTTTTTTCTTTGCAATAAGTGTTGCATAGATTTCCGGCAATATTTAACACCTCTGGGATTGTTTTTTGTCCTGATCCGGCGAGTTTATAAGCTTTAGCCAGCGCATTTTTTTCATCGGTTTTGCCAACAGGTCCCTGTGTGGAAGTCTGAAGTATAGCTTCTTTAATCACTTGCACTTTAAGGCCATTATCTTTTAAAATGCCCAGTTCTGCAATCAGCCAGCTTAGGGCAAAAAAGCGCTTTTGGTCGAAGAGTAAAAAATAGTTAAGATCAGCAGCATCAGGCATTACATTGTATGGGGATGTGGTGATAGCTTTGGTGAGATATTTTGATAAAAATTTGGGTGTGGCGGTGTTTGAATTAGCTAATTGAACACAGCCCCGCAAAGCCTGAGGATAAATGCTGAGCCAGCGCAGCATCCTGCGGAATTCATGCACATCGCTTTCAACATCAACAAAATGAAAATTCTTTTCATTGATGAACTCCAGAATTTTATTGATGGCAGCTATATAAAACTGCTGAATACTTTTGATGTCGTCTTTTTCATCCTGCCAGTCGGCCTTCTGTAATTTTTTTCTGATCTTACTGATGCGGATATTATTATCGCCCAACCATTCTTTTTCTGTTAGTATCTCGTTCAGGCTTTGTATTTTTTCCCGGCTTTGTGCCTGCAGGTAGTTGGTAATTACAGCAGGCATTTTTTTATTTGTAAGCATTTCTTTTGCAAAAGCATCATAATAATCTATCTGCCCAATGGTATCTTCCAGCAGTTTAAAATGCGCTTTCAGTTTTTCAAACTTCTTTCTATTGTGAATACCGCTGTAAAGTTTGGCCAATCCTTCCAGCATAAAAAGGGGAGTACGGGCGTTATTCTGGTAAAGCCAAAGACCGGGATTTTTTTGCTTTGATGCTTTTAGAAGCAATTCTTCTAATTGATTCAGAAAATATTCAAATCTTGATTGTCCATTTTTCATTTCTATATTTTTAAATTTCCGTTTAGGTATTCGCTTAAGAGATTCCCCCTCATCCTGAGCGTAATTTGACTAAGCTCATTACCGAAGGGCAGGGGTTTAGGAGGAATTTAAGGCTTTTCAAAAAACGCCACATTGCCGCCAACCCATTCTTTGTTCTTATTATAACGGGTACCAATCATTTTTCCTTTGCTTAACCTTGCCAGGTTATGCACGCCAACGGGCCGGGTCCATTCTTTTTTCCAGAAATAAAACAAACGTATCTCTGCCTTGGCAGGCCCATCGGGCGTTTTAATTACATCGGCATACTTTACTTTCTTTTGCAGTATCCAGTTCTCGGGGTCTGTCACGGCTTCAATATCGGCCATGGTAACATCAATCACCACACCCATACCAGCAAAGGAGAACAAGGGTTTCAGCACATAATTCTCCAGGTCGCCGGGCATTTGCTTCATCTCATTTAAAAAATAGGTTTGCGGTACATACGGATTGGTAATAAAGGGCAGCGTGAATTTACTGATGCGGTAAAACCAGTTTGGATGAGGTGTCCATTCTACATCATAAGGTTTAGTAAGGTCAACAATTTCGCCCAGGCCTTCCTGCTTTTGCAGGTCGTCAAAAATAACGCGGTTGTAAATTCTTTTTACGGGTGTTTTTACCCCGTTGTTCATGTAAAAAAGATTGTCGCCTTCTGCAATTAATTTGGTAAGACAAACGGTTTTAATGCCCAGCAACTGTTCGGTACAGTAAAAATCTATCCTTGTTTTTTGTTGTTCGGGAAATATTTCCAGCAGTATAACATTCTCCGGATCAAGGTCGCCAACAAAAATATCTTTTAGTAATTGTATATAGCTTTCTTTATCGTAACCGTTTAAATAGGCAGAAAAATTACCGGGCAATTCAGCATACTCCGCTGTTAATTCCGAGTGAAATGCCTGAAAGGCAAACAGGGTAGGAAATCCCTGCATTTCTATCAGTTGCGGTTCCAGTTCGCCGCTTTCATTTTCGCAAATACCAAAATCAAAAACCAGACATTCGGGATGACTGCTTTCGTTGGGTACTTTTACATTAGCCGGAATGCCACGCTCTGTCATGACAATAAATTTCGGATCAACAATTACATCAATAATGTCTTCGCAGGCATTCAGCATTTTTGCAGTAAAATCTTTGGGGACAAATACCGGTGTTTCTGCATTTCTGAAATCCAATGAGCCCGCATGCAGGTCTTCCAGTTTAACCATGTAGGCATCATATTTTTCTTTGGTAAAATTGGCGTTAAATTTTTCCCTTAATTCTTTTATCATGTTAAATTGAGCTTTTGATTATTCTTTTGTTCAGAATAAAAATAACTATAAAAATTCATTTACAGGCAACAACGGTAAACTAAGAAAAGGTTAGAACAAGGATGAGACGGGTTGAACGGATGAAAACAGATATATTCTGCTTCGCAGAAAGGTTCACCGATACAATCTTATTATTTGTACAGTTAATTTAAACCTCAACCAACTGGATGCTTTCCACTGCATGAAATAAAAAATTAGGAAGTATGTGTGCGTAGGTCCACATGATCTTTTCGGGATCGTTCAGATTGGTGATCATTGATCTCCATTTTTCTTCACCATAATTATCAATTACTGTTTTTTTCTTTTCGTCGGTTTGCAAATGCAGGCTCATACCAATGGCATCCGCCTCGGGGTGAAATTGGGTACCAATCATATTTTCATTAAATCTGATGGCCATTACCGCTCTTTCCAACGGGATATGCGGTCTTTCTTTTTCGATGGCTAAAATAGTGGCGCCTATTTCCTGCAGTTTGTTGTGATTGGGTTCGGTAACCTGGTAATCGCGGCTGTCAACTGCATAAAACGGATCCTTCAATCCATCAAAGATCAACTCCTGCTTGCCATCTGTTAACAGGTGAATGGGAAATACCCCAAATGCCGTGCTTTTTCTTTTGCTGACTTTCGCTATGTTTAAATGCCTGCAGATTAGCTGGAAGGAATGACAGATAAAAAACACCTGCTTTTTTTGAACATTGGCCGGGTTGTTATTCCAGCGGGTCAATTTTTCCAGCCAGGTAAAATAAACGTTTTCCCATTCACTACCCTTGGTTTCAAGCGGGCTTCCGGGGCCCCCGGTTGAAATATAGATGTCGTAACTGAGATCGGGAACTTGTTTTTCCAGCCGCACTTCATATTCATTCCAGGTTAAATCAAGGTGATTTATTTCGCCAAATTGATTGAGTATTTCACGTAAACAACGCATGCCCTGGTTGGCATGTCCTTCATACATATCAAGAATGGCAACACGGATGGATTTTTTTTCGGTCCAGTTCATATACAAACATAACAATTTTTTAAAAGCAGATGTTTGGGACTACCCCTATATTTTATTAACGTATTGTGGATTAAAAAGTTGTGAAAGGTTTATTTGTAGTAAAAAGATGACAGGGTTCTGTTTAAGATATGACGAATCTCATTTTAAAAGAATGTCTTTTGAAGGAAATTTGATCTTGTAAAATACATTGTATGCAAACCGGTTCCCAGGGTTTAGTGACCCAACAAATATTGTTTAACTTTTGCAGGGAATGTAAGCCCATACCCGGTACAGCAGCCGAGATGGAGGCCTTTGAAAAAATACAGCGGGGATTTGCCAGCCAGTTCGAATTATTTTTTCCGGATAACCTGGCACCTAAAACCATTGTGGTTATCCCCAGCTTATCGCTAGACCAGGAAGTACTGGCCAAAGTGACCGGTGCCATGTATTACGAAGAAAGATTATTGTGTTTGCTGATGTTGCTGCGTATGCCCCGGGCGAATGTGGTATATGTAAGCAGTATGCCTATAGATCCTGTAATTATTGACTATTACCTGCACCTGTTACCCGGTATTACCGGTTACCACGCCCGGGAGCGATTAACATTGGTGAGTTGTTACGACAGCACAGCCATACCGCTTACCGAAAAAATATTAGAAAGGCCACGTTTGATTGAACGGATTAAAAAAGCGATACCTGCCGGTAACGTAGCCCATATCGCCTGCTTTAATACAACGCCATTAGAAAGAACCTTATCTGTTTGCCTGGATATTCCCATTTATGGCTGCGATCCTTCGTTGATTTACCTGGGTACCAAAAGTGGCAGCCGCAGGGCATTTATGCAGGCGGGTATTTCCATACCGGCTGGTGCCGAAAATTTAACCGGTAGCCAGGATATTGCGCATGCATTAGCAGCATTAAAAGATATGCATCCACATTTAAAAAAGGCGGTTATAAAACTCAACGATGGCTTCTCGGGCGAGGGAAATGCCTTGTTTAAATACCCCGAAAATCTTTGTGGAAAAGAATTGCATAGCTGGTTACATAATAACCTGCCTGCCGCCCTGGAGCCTGTGGCTAGTGAACTGAGTCCTTCGGCGTTCATGGAAAAATTTGTGCTGATGGAAGGTATTGTGGAAGCATTTGTAGAGGGTGATATTAAAACGTCCCCATCGGTGCAGTGCCGGATAAATCCAAAAGGAGAGGTGGATGTGATTTCAACACACGACCAGGTACTTGCGGGAGAAGGGGAGCAGATCTTTGTGGGTGCTCATTTTCCGGCCAATGAATCATACAGGGCAGAAATTGCAGCCATGGCAAAATCAATTGCCGTGATCTTAAGAAACGAAGGCGTACTGGGAAGGTTCAGCATTGATTTTATTTCAGTAAAAGAAAAGGATGCCTGGAAGCACTATGCCATTGAGATAAACCTGCGGAAGGGAGGCACTACACACCCGTTTTTAATGCTGCAGTTCCTCACCAATGGAAGCTACAATAACGATACAGGTGTTTTTGAAACAGCCGACGGCAGGCATCTTTATTATTACACGTCCGATAATGTGCAAAGTGATAAATACAAAGGTTTAACTCCCAAAGACCTGATAGATATTGCCATGTTTCATGGATTGCATTTTGACCTGACAACCCAAAAAGGAGTGATGTTTCACATGATAGGGGCTTTATCGCAGTATGGGAAAATGGGTATGGTTTGTATTGCTGCTTCGCAGGAAGAAGCCTATTCATTTTACACAAAGACCATTGCAGTGCTGGATGCAGAGACAGCAGAATGAACAAAATAAAATTCAAAAGTCAAAATTCAGAAAAGAAGAACCTGTGGATTCAACCTTTTGAATTTTGACTTTATTTTATCTTAACAAAATAACCGTTCCTTTCATTTCAACTACAGAACCGTTTTTATCAATTCCCTTAATCATCCACACATAAGTGCCCGATGATGCCGGTTTACCTTTTAAAGTTCCATCCCAGCCCTGCAGCCACGCTGTTGTCTGGTACATCAGTTTTCCATACCGGTCAAATACGCGGAAGTAATCGGTGCTTCTGATACCTACCGGTGTAGGGAAGAAAATATCATTCAGCCCATCGCCATTTGGCGTAAAGGCATTAGGCAAATAATAAGTTGGCCCTTCGTACACTTTTATAAAAATGGTATCATCATCTGTGCAGCCAATAGCATCGGTAATATGCAGATAGAAGTAAGTGTCGTGTTGCAGCACCGCCAGTGGGTTTGCAATAAACGGATTGTTCAATGGCGCTGCGGGGCTCCATACAAAATCTACCGCATTTCTACCGGTTCCCATCAACTGATGCTCCCTGTTTATAATGGCAATGGTATCGTTACCGGCAAAGGCAACCAATGGTGGCTGCATAAATATTGTTACACTGTCGGTTACTGAAAAATTACAACCATAATTGTCGGTAACAGTCAAAGTAAATTGCCGGGTTGTATCCAATCTTACTCCCGTAACAGCCGTATTAGGACTGTTCAAAGAATCTGGCGGGCTCCACGCAAAATTTACGGTGCCGGATAAATTACTGGCACTGCCAAACAGCGTAGCATTTGTTTTGTAACAAACCGTTGTATCCTTGCCAGCATTGGCTACAGGCTTATGCAGCACATTTACGATGATGGAATCTTTTCTTGTACAAACACCCCATTTTGCTGTGAGGTAATACTTGGTAGTGTCGGTTGGTGTGGCAATTGGAGTTCTTACCGAATCATAATTTAATGTTGCTTTGGGTGTCCATTTAAAAGTATCTGTAAGCGCATTTGTTTGTGGTATTATAGTAATGCTTGTTCCAAAACAGATGGTGCTGTCGGCACCAAGTTCCAGACGCATGGTATCGTTTAAGGCAATGGTTGTTGTAGCGGGTGATACACAACCATTGGCATCTTTTATCCTGATATTGTTATAATTGCCGATCGGTAAATTGGGAAACTGGTTTGAAACCTGGTAGGTTACGCCATTATCAATTGAATATAGATATCCCGGTGTGCCGCCTCCGCCGGTAATACTGATGCTGCCATCATTATTTGGACAGGTAGCTGCTGAAGGCGTGGCCGATGCAGTAAGTTGGGTAGGTTCTGTAATTATGATAGCGGTATCTTTTACACAACCGTTTATGTCTCTAACTTTAAAATTGTATGTACCTGCTGCTAAACCCGTAAATGTATTGTTGGTTACATAAGTTACGCCACCATTAATTGAATATTCGTAAGGACCGGTTGTACCAATCGGGTTAAAAACAACCTGCCCTGTACTTAAACCTTTACACAATGGGTTGGTAGTATCTGCATTTGCAAAAAAAGGTGCAATGCGGTTTATTTCCACAGTATCTTCTATAAAATAAAATGTGGCTGGGTTATCGTTACAAACTTTATAAACTCCTCTTACCACATATTGATTAATGCCGGCAGGCGGACAAACGTTGCCAAAATCAACATCATAAAATCCATTATTTAAAGTACCTACTGTACCGGTAGCAACCACGACACCATTTAAAACCAATTCAACATGATCCAGTAAAGAAGCGGCACCATCTGGTTTAAATTGCCAGGCTTCATTCATACCTACAGAACCCCAAACTCCCAAATTTCTGCCTGGAGGAGCAAGTCCTTTTGTTTTGGTCCAGTCCAATATTCCAGCTACTGCGAGATCGCCATTCCAGGAACAGCCTGAGGGTTTGTCTTGAATATAGATCTCTACAATATTGGTAGCTTCATATATAACTATTTCTGACGTTGATAGATTGTTTGTACAGGAAAAATTTGCGATACTGTTAAATGAAATAACGGCCCTGCGGCATGGTGCAGTACCTTCAATACGGAACTCCATTTTTTTTCCGGCAGCGGGATTGTCAATATCGATGTCTTGATAAACCCCCATAATACTTGCTCTGGGATATATAAACCCGGAAGGAGTTGGACAATTTGTTCCACATTGAGCTCCGGTACCGCCCGCAAATGGAATCGGTTGCAGACCAGTACTTAACTCCCATTGGTTACAGTTCAGGTTGTTTGAAGCATCGAATGTTATTAAGCCATTGGTGCCAACTACAAGTGAATTAAAAGTTTGCCCGAAATAGCAAAACGGAAATGATAAATTGGATGTTGCAAAGAACTTATCATCCTGGTTAGCACAGGCAAGTGTTAAACCAGGTGTTGCAGTAACATAAGGATATGGGTTATACGGAATAGCTCCTACTGTATATGTCTCCGTACTTCTTATCTCAGGTATAGTAGCTGTAAAAGGAGTACAAAGTGTGTTACATGGTAGATTAATATCGGCACCGCCAAAAGCTCCAAAACAAGTTTGAGCCTTACTGGTTAATGATGTTAAAAGAAAAAGGGATAGAGTAAAGATTAGTAAAATTTTCTTCATTGCAGTAAAATTGGCAGTTTTTTGTGTTCTCAAGATAATTAAAATCTTTCAAACGCTGTCTGCACCCCCAAAGAGATTACTCACATACTGATATATATTAAAACTTCCACCTTACAAAAGCCTCCATAGCAGCATACTGGGTTAAGCCAAGCTGGGCATATAGTTTAGTGGTATTTGCATTACGTTTTTTAGTAAGCTCATAAAATTTACAAAAATGAATTTATGTTGTTATGATATTAAGCCGCAGCAACAGCTACTTGTAAATATCTTTTCTATTTCCTAAGTCAATTACGGTTACTAAAAGTATATCATCAAAAATGTCGTATATGATGCGGTAATCGGCAACACGTATCCTATAACCATCTCTTCCCTTCAATTTTTTATAACCTTCCGAGCGTGGATTTTCAGCAAGTTTAAGAATTGCATTTTTATTTTGGAATAAAAAGGGTCGTTAATTTTCTCTAAAGTTTTTTGAACTGATTTTTCAATCCTTACTTTATACATGCTTTTTCCTTTTAGCTTCTATTTGTTTAAACACAGTTTCTGCATCAACAAAAACCTGTTTCTTTTTTTTTGCAGCGTCATATCGTTTAATGTCATCCAAATCTTCCAGTTCCTCCATTATTGAATTAAACTGGTTGGCAGGAATGATAACTAATTTTTTGCCTGCGGTGTCCTTTATGTATTGTGGGGTTATTGTAATCATAGCATTTTTACTTTTAAATTCACTGTTAAGGTACAAATTGTTTTTTAAAACTTCCATCTTACAAAAGCCTCCATAGCAGCATACTGCGTTAAACCAAGCTGGGCATATAGTTTAGCGGTGTTGGCATTGCGTTCTTCGGCACGCTGCCAAAATTCACGGTCATCGCTTCCCTGAAAAGGCACACTGTCTTTTTGTGACTGGTGTATAAAAATACCATGGCGTTTTTTTACAACCTGATCAGGACTCATGGGTATGGCCATTTCAATTTCGGTAATATCCCATTCCTGCCAGGCACCTTTGTATAGCCAAAGCCAGCAATCATTTATCCAGTGAGTGGTGGGTGGTGAATCGGGAGTGGTGAGTTGTGAATCGTGAGTGGCTCTGATCCGTTTCAGAGCTTCCATCACTACATCAAAACAAACTTTATGTGTGCCATGTGGATCAGCAAAATCGCCGGCGCAATAAATTTGTTGAGGTTGTATTTTATTAAGAAGTTCAATTGTTTGCTGCACGTCCGCTTCACCCATCGGATTTTTTTCGATTGTACCGGTTTCATAAAAAGGCAGGTTCATAAAATGTATCTGCTCGTTTATTAAGCCAACATATTTGCAGGTTGCTTTGGCTTCGCATCTTCTTATTAAACCTTTAATATCCCTGATGGCATCGGTGTCTTTTTCACTTGTCTTTTTTACTTTTAAAAAAGCGGTTGCTTCGTCCAGAATATTTTTGCTTTTGGTTTCATCAATATCAAACATACTTTCAAAACCAACGGCAAAATCTATGAAACGGGTTACAAATTCATCGGTAACGGCAATGTTGCCGCTGGTTTGGTAAGCTACGTGTACATCATGCCCCTGGTCGTGCAGGCGCATGAAAGTGCCGCCCATGCTAATGATATCATCATCTGGGTGAGGAGAGAAGAGGACTACTTTTTTAGGGAAGGGCTCATTTCTTTCAGGATGATTGTTTCGGTATTCAGATGGTTTGCCGCCGGGCCAACCGGTAATACTGTCTCTTAATAAATAATAAACCTGCAGGTTAATTTCATAAGCATCTCCTTTTTCAACCAGCAGGTCGTTGAGGCCATTATCATTGTAATCAATATTAGTTAAACTTAAAACAGGCTTGCTTAATTTTAAAGCAAGGTTAACCACCGCACGTTTTATCATCGTGTTGGTCCATTCACATTCACCGGTTAACCACGGACTTTTAAAACGGGTTAATTCGCTGGCACAGATTTCGTCAATTACAAAAATACAATCATCGTGGTTTTGTAATAGCGAAGCCGGCAGGTCTTCGGTGTCAATATCTTCTACCGCTTTTTTTACAACCGGTGCCTTTGCCTGGCCCCAGGCCATTAAAATTATTTTTTTAGATTTTAAAATGGTGTTGATGCCCATGGTGATGGCCATGCGTGGTACTTCGGCCATATTACCAAACTCATAAGCATTGGCAATGCGGGTGCTGTTATCTAAACTAATCAGTCTTGTTTTTGAATGGATACTGCTGCCGGGTTCGTTAAAACCAATATGGCCGTTAACACCAATGCCCAATATCTGTATATCAAGCCCTCCGGCATCTTCAATCTGTTTTTCATAACTGATGCAATGTTCCTTTACTTTATCTTTTGGTATCATACCGTCGGGCAGGTGATAGTTATTGGGGTCAATATCCGTTTGCTCAAATAAATTTTTGCGCATGAAATAATGATAACTCTGCAGTGCATCTTTATCCATGGGGTAATACTGATCGAGATTGAAGGTGATTACGTTTTTAAAACTAAGGCCTTCTTCCTTATGCATACGCACCAGCTCGGCATATAATGTTTTGGGCGATGAACCGGTTGCCAGGCCGATCACCGGTTTTTTGCCTTCGGCTTCTTTTTCTTTAATAAGATCTGCAATTTGCCGGGCAACAAATGCAGAGCCTGTTTTAGAATCCGGAAAAATTTTGACCGGTATTTTTTCGAGAGAATCGGTGAGGTCAATTTTTGTCATAATAATTTTAGAAACGGTTAGAATAAAATTACGGTTTTTATTTCACGCAAAGCCGCAAAGGGGCAAAGCTACAAAGTTTTTTATGTTTTTTATTTCACGCAAAGTCACAGAGAAACAAAGTAGCTAAGTTTCTTTCCTTCTTTTGTTTTCAACCTTGCGTCTTTGCGTGAAAACCTATTGCACTTCAATCTCATCTGCAAACAACCACGCAGGATTGCCTGCACCGGCATTGCCTGAAGGTATGATGCCAAAATTTTTTGCAACTATTTTCAGGAAACGGGCATTTTGTTTGCTTTCAATAATTATGGTTTTGGCGCCCTTGTCTTTTATAGGATCAATCATTTTAATTTCTTTTGGAAAGTTTTTTAGTTGTTCAACGGTGTAATCAACATCCGGTAT
>JBBQLS010000082.1:0-15135 GCA_038328115.1 Chitinophagales bacterium | reverse complement strand
AAAGTAATTACAATCACTCCCACCCACTCGCCAGCACATCGGCAATATGCATCGTCTTTATCGGTAACTCCTTTTTCTTAATAAATCCATCAAGCTGCATCAGGCAGCTAAGGTCGGTGGAGATGATATATTCGGCACCTGTTGCCAGGGCGTTCGTTAATTTCTGATCGGCCATGCCTGCAGATATGGCTTCAAATTTTACAGCAAAGGTTCCACCAAAGCCGCAGCAGGTTTCTACATCGTTCATTTCTACCAGCTCCAACCCTTTTACATAACTTAGTAAAGTGCGTGGGCCTTCTTTTATCTTACACTCACGTAAGGCAGCACAACTATCGTGGTAAGTAGCTTTGCCGTTCAGTTCGGCACCATAGTTTTCTATCTTTAAAACATCGGTTAAAAACTCGGTAAACTCGTAAATACGTTTGCCCAAATCCTTCACCGTATTGTGCTGCGATGAGTTTTCGAAAAGCTTGCCGTAATAATTACGTACAAAGCCCACACAACTGGCACTGGGTGCCACAATGTAATCAGCTCCTTCAAAATCTTTGATAAATTTGGAACAAACATCCCTGCTTTCATCCCAAAAACCGGCATTAAAGGCAGGCTGGCCGCAACAGGTCTGGTTGGTATTGTATGCCACATCGCAACAGGCTTTTTCCAGCACTTTAATCATGTTAAAGGCCGTTTGCGGGTAAAGCTGGTCAACAAAACAGGGAATGAATAACTGTACCTTCATGCTTATTGGGGTGTCTTTAAATATTCTTTCAGGGTAAGTTTTTTATCTGTCACCTCATCATACACTTTTATCTCCAGTGTTTTCGGGTTCACAAAAAAACGGTAATAGGTTTCAAAACGTTCGGCGCCGTTATAACCGGCCTGCACGGGTATATCGGTCTCATCTTTGGCCGGTTCATCCAGCATAAATGCAATGCCGTGCTTATGGTTGCTGATGGAATCAATGTATTTATCGCTCTTTTTTACAAAGGAAAGTTTACGTAAGGCAGCGGTAATTTTATCTTCCAGCAAAGTATCTTTAAATGAATGTATGTAAGCTGCGGGCGTATCAGGCTTTACGGTTTGTACAGTAGTATCTGCGGTGACAGTTTTTTTCTGGTCTTTGGCATTATTACAGGCAACAGCGCCAGCTATCCACAATAAAAATAACAATACCTTCTTCATATTCGTTTATTTGAAACTGCTTACCAAAGCGATCATTTTAAGAGCGGTAACAGCAGCTTCGGCTCCTTTGTTGCCATGTATGCCGCCGGTCCTTTCATCAATCTGCTGCTGGTTATCAACCGTTAACACACCAAAAATGGTTGGTACCGGTAAACTTAAATTCAAATGCATGATGCCATCTGTAACCGCTTTAGATACATAATCAAAATGCGGTGTATCGCCCCTTAATACACAACCCAATGCGATGAATACACAGGGTTTATCATCTTTATACTTATGCTGCTCCCAGTATTTTTTTATTGCAAACGTAAGTTCAAACGCCCCTGGTACAGTAATAGTGAGGTGCTGCACTTTGTAATCGGCAAGTACTTTTTTACAACCATCTTCCAGTTTATCTACTGTTGCAGCATTCCATTCGGTACGTACAATTACAACACAGGCACCCGGCGGTAGCTGGATGCCTGTTGTATTGTATAAGTTATTTGAGTCTGTTGACATATTGTGAGTGGTGAGTGGTGAAACGTGAGTTTTATAATCCCAATTCCCAATACCTGATTCCTGATCTCCAGGATTCCCAATTACTTTGTAACACCCAGTTTTGCCAGGTACTTATCAACATCATCAACAGTAACCGGTGGTGCCGGCTCCTGAAAATTTGAAGGATCTTTTTTCAACAAGCCTTCCAGGTGGTTGTTTTTTATATCCTGCAGAATGTCGATAGCATCTTTAGTTTTACCTGAATAGTCAGCATACTGTGCTGCCATAAACATGGTAACCGCTTTTTGGGTAGCATCTTCATCATTTAATGCAGCGCCGGCTTTTTTATAGTATTCCAATGCCTCATCCGTTTTCTTTTGCTCGGCATAAGCGTGCCCCAACAATACATAAGCTTTGCTTTGTATCTGGCTGGCACCGTTGCCATCAAAATCTTTAAGGTGCTCAATGGCTTTGTCGTACTGTTTTAAGTTAAGGTAACAGGCCCCAATGATATATTGTGCACGGTTACCGGATTTGGTACCACCATAGCTACCGGCAATTTTAAGTAAACCGGTTACCCCACTGGCTTTATCACCGTTTAATATAATGTTCACCGTGTCTTTGTTGTAAGAAGAGGTACCAGCGATCTTTCCAAACAATTTTTCGGCCGGAAAAATAAGATCGTTTGCTGTTTTCTCATTAGGTATGGTTACCAAATATTTATATCCTAAATATCCGCCTAACAATACAATTACTGCAGTACCTGCAATGATTATTATTTTACTGTATTGTGCCCAGAAACCCTTTGCTTTTTCCACGATTTCATTTGCATCGGATTGTTCTGTTTTTACCTGCTTATCTGCCATTTCAAAAAATTAAGAATTATGAATTAAAAATTAAGAATTAAAAATTATTAGTCTACTATAAATGGATAATCTTCCTGCACATATACATCTTTCAGCAGTTCATCATCATTTGGCCATGGGCTTTCTTCGGCAAAAGTAACCGATTCATCCACTTCTGCTTTTACCCGGTCAATAATCACCTCAAACTCGGCATCGGTAACTTTGTAATCGTCTTTCAGCACCTTCATTACATGCTCAATCGGGTCTCTTTCCTTGTATTCTTCCAGTTCATCCTTGGTACGGTATTTTTGCGGATCGCTCATACTGTGACCTTTATAACGGTATGTTTTTATTTCAAGTAAAGTAGGTCCGCCTTTTTCCCTGGCACGGTTTACTGCCCTTAACACACCGTTATGTACGTCCTCGGGGCTCATGCCATCAATACTATCGCTCGGCATTTCGTAGGCGTCGGCCATTTTATAAATATCAAGTGTTTTGCTGGTACGTGCCACGGAAGTACCCATAGCGTAATGGTTGTTTTCGCAAATAAACACCACCGGTAAATCCCAAAGCATGGCCATATTAAAGGTTTCGTGCAGCATGCCCTGGCGGGCAGCACCATCACCAAAAAAACAAAGTACTACGTTTTTTGTACCGCGGTATTTTTCAGCAAAAGCCAGTCCGGCACCCGTACCTATTTGTGCCCCCACAATACCATGACCACCAAAAAAATTCTCTTTAACGCCAAAAAAGTGCATACTGCCACCCTTTCCTTTGCTGCAGCCGGTAGCTTTACCATACAACTCAGCCATACATGATTTTGCAGAAATGCCCTTTGCAATAGCCAATGCATGATCGCGGTAGGCAGTAATGAATTTATCCTCCGGAACTGTTGCTGTCATACAGCCAGCGGCAACTGCCTCCTGCCCTATGTACAGGTGACAAAAACCACGAATCTTCTGCATACCGTATAACTGGCCTGTTTTTTCCTCGAAGCGGCGCAAAAGCAGCATCAATTCGTACCAGTACAAATAGGTTTCTTTAGAAAATTTTGTAGCCAATGGGTTAATTTTAGGCGGCAAAGATAAGGGAGAAATGGGAAATTGCAGTTGGGAATTGGGAATTAGGAATTGGGTTTTGGGAATTGGGTTTGAAGACCCTTTTAACTAAAAACATTGAAGCTGCCAATCAGCGTAAATTAAATGCAACAATTTTACCGGTAATATCAAACAGGCGTTACATTTCTTATCTTGCAGCCCATGTTTTTTATCAGTAAAATATCCCTCACACAATTTAAGAATTATCAGTTTACCACTTTCAATTTTACTGAAAGGGTTATTGGCATTTGCGGGCTGAATGGTAACGGCAAAACCAATTTACTGGATGCTGTTTACTATTGCTGCTTTACCAAAAGTTATTTTACAAAAATTGATGGGTTGAATGCACAGTTTGATACGGATGGGTTTAGGATTGAGGCCTCCTCTATCGCCTTCAAAGGAGGAGGAAATGGAGAAGATATAAGCGAAGATCGAAAAGGATCGCAGGAAAAGACATATGAGATTGTTTGCATTTTCAGAGGAGCTGGTAAGAAGGAAATTTTATTGAATGGTGCGGGTTATACAAAACTATCAGAGCATATTGGCAAATTTCCGGCGGTGATGATAGCGCCTGATGATATCAGTTTGATAACCGATGGCAGCGAAGAACGGCGCAGATTCATGGATACCGTACTAAGCCAGATGGATGCTGCCTACCTGCAGCAACTGGTAATCTACAACAAAGTGCTGCTGCAACGAAACAGTTTACTCAAAAGTTTTGCCGAGCAGGGAAAAACAGATTGGCAATTGCTGGAAGTACTGGATGAACAACTGATTGCACCCGGCAATTTTATATTTGCAAAACGAAAAGCATTTGCTGAAGCATTGATACCGCTGGTGCAAAAATTTTACCATCGCATTGCCGATAATAATGAAACCATAACGCTTCAATACGAAAGCAGGCTTCACGACAGTAGCTTTTATGATCTGCTGAACAACTACCGGCAAAAAGATTTTTTGGCGCAACGCAGCAATGCCGGTATTCATAAAGATGATATTGTTTTTCAACTGAACGGGCAGGTATTTAAAACAACCGCATCGCAGGGGCAACGCAAAAGTTTATTGTTTGCTTTAAAACTGGCCGAGTTTGAAATGCTGAAAGAAAATAAAGGCTTTGCCCCGCTCCTTTTATTAGATGATGTTTTTGAAAAATTAGATGACAGCCGCATGCAACAGCTTTTACAATGGGTTTGCAATGAAAACGAAGGGCAGGTTTTTATTACCGATACCCATAAAGAGCGTTTGCAGGAAGCTTTTGAAAAATTAAATACGGCTTACCAGATAATTGAGTTGTAATTTTTGCCTTCAGCGAAAAGAGTTTACCACGGATTGCTTTATTGATTCTGCCTGCGGCAGAAATGGTTATTGCCACTGAGGCACAGAAGCACGGAAAAATACAAATCGAGTTTCTGTGCCTCAGTGGCGATAACCATTTGCGAAGCGAATAGAAAATAAGTGTTAATCTCTGAAATCTGTAGCAACAAATATTTGCGTAGCAAATAACCTATTTTTGTGGCATGGGAGAAATTTCTTTACAGGATGCCATTAACCAGTTTTTGCAAAAAAGCCGCCTTAAAAGCGGCATACAGGCATTACGTATTGAAGATGTGTGGGAAGAAGTAATGGGCAAAACTGTTGCCAAATACACGGATAAAATACAGATCATAAATGCAACGCTCTTTATTACAACAACCGTGGCTCCGCTCAAGAATGAACTGCTTTACCAAAAAGAAAAAATTATGGAACGGGTTAACGAAGCTTTGGGAGAAAAGACGATAAAGGAAGTTGTGATAAAATAGTCAATAAGTCATTTGTCATTGAGCTATTAGATATTGCTGCACTACCAAATGACTAATGACCAATGTCTTTTACTTGTTCTCAATCCCTTTCACGGTAAACCCTTCTGCCCTTAATAAAGATATAAGTCCATTCTTACCAACCAGGTGCCCTGCGCCAACAGCCGTAAAAACTGATTCTTTTTTCATAATCTCTTTTAGCTGATTTACCCAGTTTTTGTTTCGGTTATCAAGCAACACATCCTGGTTTTCAGTTTCGCCATAAGCAGGGTCGCTAATGATATTTTCAATTTTATCCAGCCGTTGCGTTTTATAAGCATCAAGCATCAGCCCAAAATAAAATTTTGATTGCTCCATACTGTCGATGCTGTGCAGCAATTCTTCGGCTTGCTTTTCGTAAGGGATGCTGTCAAATATAGATGCCTGGAAAGCCATAGTTTCAAGCCCCTTTATTTCCTTGCCGCCTGCTTTTGCAAGCTGCATGATGGATTCTTCCACACTGGCAGAAGTATTACAGGGCATCATTTTCGGGTAAAGCAGGGCTGCCAGAAATTCGGGCTTCATTTGTGCAAAAAGCCCAATGGGTGTTTGCAGGCTATCTTTAAAAAAAGTGGTCACTCTTTTATAATCTGCTTCGTTGTACAGGTCTTTCAGTTTTTTCCCACCTTTCATATTCATCAGCATCAGTCCGCCCATTAACGTTCCAGGGTCATCCAGGTCAAGCTCCAGGTAAACTTCCCGGCAGCCTGCAACGGCCTGTTTCAATGCTTCGCTAAAATGAATATCCTCTTTGCAAAGCAGGTGAAACGTACCAAACAAATAGCTGGGTGTGGTAAGCTCGTTTCCGCTTATCTGCCACAGCAGCGTATTTAAGACTGTATCTGTCTTTGATATATTACTGACCGTTTGAGCATCAACCTTACCAAAGCATAACATCAAACTAAAAAAATAAATCAAACGCATGAGAAAAATATTTAGCTGCAAATTAAACGATATTACATATCCCATAATGACAATTGGTTAAATTAGCGCAATTTTAAGCCTATGAAAGCAATATTTACCACTACTGCATTTTTGCTGATATGCTGTTTCTGTTCTTTTGCACAAAAAGGCCAGCCCGCCTTTGGCAAGGTTGATAAAGCCGACCTGCAAATGAAAGACTGCGATTTTGATAAAGGTGCCGATGCCCTTGTTTTAATTGACTATGGCAATATTTATTACGATCGTGGCACGGTTGGTTATTCTATATTTAAAACAATTTTTGAGCGACGCCTGCGTATTAAGGTTTTAAAAGAAAAAGGGATGTCGCAGGCAGATATCGAAATTCTCCTTTACACGCATAGCAATGAAGAAAAAATTCTCAGCTTCAAAGCCAATACCTACAACCTGGATGCTGCAGAAAAAATAGTAACTACGGAGGTGAAGAAAAGCTCTATCTACACAAAAAGAATTGATCGTAATTATTCTAAGATGATTGTTACTTTCCCGGACGTTAAAGTAGGCAGTATAATAGAATACACATATAGTATTGAAAGAGAGACTTATAATTTACGAAATTGGTATTTTCAGGGCAGCATACCGGTTCGCTACAGCGAATACCAATTGAAAATTCCGCAACTATTCCGCTTTTCAGTTCGGCCTTATATTATAGACCCACTAGAAGACAAGCAGGAAGTTATTAACGAATCCATCTCTATGGATGAAGGATTTATGGTAACAGAATCGCTTAAAAGTAATTATATAATGCGTAATCTGCCAGGCATTAAAGACGAGCCATTTATGGGTTCGGCAAAAGATTATATGCAAAGACTTGAGTTTACAATGACGCAGATATCTTACAGTGAAACCCGGGTAACAGACCTGAGTGTAAAATGGGAAGATGTTATAAAAAACAGGTTGAATAAAGATGAAGACTTTGGTTTGCAACTTGAAAAAACAGTTGCAGGTGCTAACTCATTTATTGAAGAGGCTAAGGAGATTACCGATGAAGAAAGCAGGTTGAAATTTATTTACAATAATTTACGAAAATCAATGAACTGGAATGGCGAAGAAGATAATGTTTATACTGATAATGGAGTTATAAAAACCTGGGAAACCAAAACAGGCAATGTAGCCGATATAAACCTGTTACTTATTAACCTGCTGAATAATTCAGGGCTGAAAGCAATTCCTGTCCTCTTCAAAACACGTAGTAATGGCCTTGTTACAAAATCTTATCCATCGGTAACCCAGTTCAATACCGTAATGGCTTACGTGACAGTTAACAACAAAGTTTTTGTACTGGACGCTACCGATAAAATTATCAATTATAAATTGATACCAGAAAAAATAGTAAATACCAATGGTTTTATTGTAGAAGGTGATGCCGGAAGATGGAAAGAAATTATATCTGGAAAAAACAATTATAAAGTAATGGCTGCTATTAAAGGAGAGATTGATGAAGCCGGAAATATGAAAGGTACCGCATTGGTAAACTGCTATGATTATGCCAGGATAGAAAGGGTTAAGAAATGGAAAGCGAATATTCAAAAATTTAAAGACGATTATTTCCTCAATCCCTATCCTGGCATAATGCC
Source organism: Chitinophagales bacterium (assembly GCA_038328115.1). GTDB lineage: Bacteria > Bacteroidota > Bacteroidia > Chitinophagales > Chitinophagaceae > Ferruginibacter. The sequence continues at coordinate 7,165 of JBBQLS010000082.1, read as the reverse complement.
CGAAGATATCGAGGTAAATAATCTGGAGAATGATTCACTACCGTTGGAGCAAAAATTAAAGTTCAGTTCGGTCCTTAAAAGTTCAGGCGAATACCGTTATTTTTCTATCAATCTTTTTTCTGACTTAGACAAAAATCCATTTATAGCCGAGAAAAGGGTTTCTGATGTTGATTTTGGCGTAACGCAGGAATATATCATTTTTGGAAACTATACAATACCCGCAGGTTATGTTTTTGATGGCGTGCCTGAAAATATTGCAATGATAACACCCTACAGGGATATAGTGTTTAACCGCGTAATAAACGTGGAAGAAAACCTGTTGAATGTTAAAATGACCATTGAATTTAAAAGTACATTTTATACAGCTGCCTTTTACCCGGCGTTCAGGGAGTTTTACAAAAAACTGATTGATAAATTAAATGAACAGGTGGTGATAAAGAAAAAATAGCACAACAAATTATTTTTTTAATACATTGTATAAGCTGCCGCCTTTTTCAAACAGCCTGTCGATATTTTTTTCTACAATAGCATCTTTTACAACAGGCGGAGCATGATGCGGCTTAATGCGGGCATCAAATACCAGCGGGCCATTGCAGCCCCAATGTTTGTTTTCGGTAAAATTATCAATACCATAAATGTCATGCGATGGATTGCAACGGGTAAATGTTACCCAAAGAAAATTATTGAGGATATTGCTCACAAAATTGCTGTCGTTGCAAATGATAATGAATGGATAATTGAATAGTTGAGAGTTGAGAGTTGAGAGTTGAGAGTTGAGCATTTCCATTTCGATATGTGCAGTATCGTAATCAGTAAATGCATTTGTCTGCAATGCTATTACACCGGGCATTACCAGCTTTGCATTAGTAAAAGCGGTGAGGTTTTGAAATGCCTGCAGCATATCATTTCCCAATGCCCTTACCGGTTCTCCATAAGCAGCCAGTACAACTTTGCTACCGCTGTTCAATCCTACGCCTGAATAATCAAGTGTATCAATTGTTGTGTTGGTATAAAAATGAATGTCTCTTTTTAAATTGATACGCTGCAACACATAGGCCAGGTAAGCTTCAATATTATTGGTGCTGATTGTATTTGTTTCATCAGCAGTTATAAATAAAAATTTAGCCAGGCTCAATTGCCCCGTACCTAAAATGTGATTTGCAATAGTTAAAATCTCTGCCGGTTGTTTGGTTGCAGCATAAGGTGTGTATCTTTCACTGCCGATGGCAAGCAATAAGGGATGAACGCCTGCAGCATCAACAGCATGCACTTCTTTAAGTCCGGGTATTTCCTGCTGAATGGCCTTGCCTGTCATTTTGTGAATGAGTTGTCCAAAACTGGTATCTTCCTGCGGTGGCCGCCCAACAACCGTAAAAGGCCAGATGGCATTTTTACGGGCATATACTTTATGCACTTTCATCAACGGGAAATCATGCGTTAAACTGTAATAACCAAGGTGATCACCAAAAGGCCCTTCTGGTTTATTTTCGTTGGGATAAACTTCGCCGGTAATTACAAAATCGGCATCTGTGCTTATGCAAAAACCATCTACATAACAATAGCGGAATCTTCTGTTACCCAAAACACCGGCAAATGTCATTTCGCTGATGCCCTCGGGTAGCGGCATTACCGCAGCTACACTATGCGATGGGGGTCCGCCAACAAACACACTAACTTTTAGAGGCAAGCCTTTTTTATTTGCTTTGTTTTGATGAACGCCAATGCCACGGTGCAATTGGTAATGCAGTCCGATTTCTTTATTAGGTTCGTAATCGTTGCCCGATAACTGGATACGATACATACCCAGATTGGCATGCATGATGCCGGGCTTATCAATATCTTCGGTGTAAACCTGTGGCAGTGTTACAAATGCGCCGCCATCCATTGGCCAATGCTGTATTTGAGGAATATCAGTAATTTTTATTTCTTCAAACAAAACCGGTTTTTGAAGCGGATTCTTTTTGGGCAATGCTTTTAACGCTGCCAATCCTGCACTAAAATTTTTAATGGGACTTTTTATGGCTTTAACCGGATCATCCTTCAACTCAATAAGTTGCTGAACTGTTTGCAAAGTATTGCGGAAAATGAATTCGCTTCTTGCAAGTGTGCCAAAAATATTAGATGCTGCCCTGAATTTACTGCCTTTCACTTTTTCAAAAAGCAAAGCAGGGCCACCTGCTTCATGCACCCGCAAATGAATGGCAGCAATTTCCAGGTAAGGGTCAACTTCTTCGGTAATGCGAATCAGTTGTCCGTTCTTTTCAAGATCCAATAAACATTCTTCTAATGATTTGTACGCCATGCATATTTGTTTCAGCACAAATGTAAAACACAATTGCAGCACTATTGTTGAAAATGAAAATGGGGAACTTATTTCTTCATATACATCACTTCCTTTACCAGCTTAACCGTTCTTGATACATCAGGTAAATAAAGTGCAACCAGGTTAGGCGCATAGTGCATGGGCGCATCTGCAGAAGTTATTCTGCGGATGGGTGCATCTAAATAATCGAAACCTTCTTTTTGTATACGGTAAGTTATTTCGGATGATACAGACGCAAATGGCCACTGCTCTTCCACTATAACAAGCCTGTTTGTTTTTTTAACGCTCTCCAGTATGGTAAACCAGTCCAGCGGACGGATGGTAGCAAGATCAATCACTTCAGCTTCAATACCTTCTTTGGCGAGTTCTTCTGCAGCCCCTAAAGCTACTTTCATCATTTTATTAAAAGATACGATCGTTACATCCTTACCTTCTCTTTTAATAAATGCTTTGCCAATTGGTAAAAGATATTCTTCTTCAGGTACTTCGCCTTTTTCGCCATACATAACTTCACTCTCCATAAAAATAATGGGATCATCATCACGAATGGCGCTTTTCAATAACCCTTTTGCATCGTATGGGTTTGAAACGGAGATCACTTTTAAACCCGGAATATTGGCATACAAAGACTCAAAAGCGGTTGAATGCTGTGCACCCAACTGGCCAGCACTTCCATTAGCTCCACGAAAAACGATAGGGCAACCAACCTGTCCCCCACTCATTGCCAACATTTTAGAAGCAGTATTTAATATTTGATCTAAAGGCAATACAGCAAAGTTCCAGGTCATAAATTCAACAATCGGGCGCAGACCATTTTGTGCGGCACCTACAGCAATTGCACTAAAACCCAGTTCGGCAATAGGCGTATCAATAACTCTTTTCTCACCAAATTCCTCCAGCATACCCTGACTTACTTTATAAGCCCCGTTATACTCTGCTACCTCTTCTCCCATCAGGAACACACGTTCATCTCTGCGCATTTCTTCCTGCATGGCTTCTCTAAGGGCTTCTCTAAAGGCAATTTGTCGCATTAGTATATTTTATTTATTTGGTTGCAAATTTATCTTATCAGAGGCAGATGAACAAATTGATATTTAATACCTGCTGGTTGTATCGGTCAGGGCCTTCATAAAGGCGATTATATCTTTCTTCTCTGCCGGGGTTAGCTTAAGTTTATCGAAGGGTAAAGACTGATTTGGAGGTGCGATTTTCAACCCTTTTCCACCACCTTCATTGTAAAAATCAACTACTTCCTCCAGCGTTTTAAAAACACCATTGTGCATATAAGGTGCGGTTAATACTATGTTACGCAGGGTGCTGGTTTTAAAAGAAAAAAGCTGAATAGGATATGCCGTATTCAGGTATCGGCCAGAGTCTGCATCAAGCCTGGCATTGGTTTTATTAGTATCTGCAGGCACGCCAATCACTTCAGATTCTATATAATAATACCGCGGAGGCCTGGCTCCATTGAACAGTGGCATAAAATGGCAGGTGCCGCATTTTGCCTTGCCCATAAATAAATTAAAGCCGTTAATTTCCTGCTTTGTTAAAACAGGCTGACCATTCATGTGTTTATCAAATTTGCTGTTTAAGGCAACCAATGTGCGTTCATAACAGGCAATGGCATTACAAACATTTTCTGCTGCCTTGTCAGTTGTTGCGTTAGGGAATGACTGCTGATAAAGGGTTTTATAAGCAGGTTGTTTTGTTATTGTTGCAGCTATTGTTTGTGCAGATCCATGCATTTCTTTTGCATTATTCAAAACCTGCAGCACCTGGTCTTCCAGCGTCTGGCTCCTGCTATCCAGGAAAAGGTTTCGTTGCAATGCAGCATTCCATAAAGTGGGTGCATTACGGGGTAACGATGAATGCCCATCTAAGGCAAGACTGGTTTTTAAACCATCGGTAAATGCTTTACCGGGTTGGTGGCAACTGGCGCAACTCCTTGTATTATCCGATGAAAGCTGCGTATCAAAAAAGAGTCTGCGGCCAAGTTCAATTTTATCGGTAGAAGTAGAAAAATCATCCAAAAAACTATTTACATTAAATGCCTTTGCATTAAACATGGAGTTATTCTTACGGATAGCGCTGTAATAAGGCCAGCTTGTATTATCTTTTAATTCGTATGCCTGTTTATAGCTGCCAACAATTTTTGTTATGGGGTCAAGATAATTAATGATAAAGAACATCCTGTCGAAGGCAATGAAATCCTGGTTTTTATCGAGGTATTTTTTTGCAAGATTGATCAGGTTATCTAGTTGGGCAAAACGGCCCGGCAGTTTTTTATCAAATTCATATTTATATACCGCGATGTACTGTTGAAGGCCGTTTAACGCCTCTTTACATTCAGGCAAACTGTTTACTGCTGTTTGAGAATCGAAGCCTGCAATACCTAAAGCGGTAATCCTGTATAGTTCTTCTATAAACGCATCAAAATTATTGCTGTCATTAAATTCAATCGGTTCATTTATAGTGGGTAATAAAACTGCCATTCTTACAAGTTCTGCTGCTTCTGATTTCATTTTTGCTTTATCTGCCTTACTATAATCCGCAAAGATCATTTCTTCTATAAGCTGCATTCCCGCAGGTTTTTGTTGGGGTATATCCAACTCTTCTTCTTCAAAATAGGGTTTGGGTGGGCTGTTTACATTATTGACATACGATTGAAAATAGTATGCAAATATGGTTTCCATTTGCTTATAAGCGGCACGGGTTTTAAAGAACTGCTGCTGCATTTTCTTTTGGTTACCCGATTTAACTGCAGTTTGTAGTTTTTTTGATTCGGCTATAAATGAACTGGTATGTTGCAAGTATATTTTTTTTACTTGCTGTGCTGCTGGGATTGGCTTATTGTTTAAAAAGCTGAAGCAGGCGATGACGCTTATTAGAACTGAAATTATAAAAACAAAGCGAACCATAGTATAGAGGTTAATCAAATTTACTATTCCTGTTTTGATTTATCCTATAAATAAGAATGCCTCCCGAATTGGAAGGCATTTCTATCGATTTTACTTTCTTACACATTTTCAATTACCATCGCACTTGCTCCTCCTCCACCATTACAAATACCGGCAGCACCATATTTTGCATTATTTTGTTTTAAAACATGCAGTAAAGTAACAATGATCCTTGCACCACTAGAGCCCAGCGGATGTCCAAGTGATACGGCACCACCATTCACATTCACTTTTGCAGGATCAAGTTTCATACGCTTGCTGTTTTCAATACCAACAACAGCAAATGCTTCGTTCAGTTCCCAGTAAGCAATGTCTTCCATTTTTAAACCGGCTTTTGCAACTGCCTTTGGTACTGCAATAGCAGGTGTGGTAGTAAACCATTCGGGAGCTTGCTCTGCATCGGCATAACTTATAATTTTACCAATAGGTTTTAAGCCCAGTTCTTCAGCCTTCTCTTTGCTCATTAAAACCAATGCAGCAGCACCATCGTTCATGGTAGATGCGTTTGCTGCTGTTACAGTACCATCTTTTTGGAAAGCGCCTTTCAGCGTGGCGATCTTATCAAACTTTACATTAAAAGGTTCTTCATCTTTGGCAAATATAACCGGGGTTCCACTGCGTTGTGGTATTTCAACCGGTATAATTTCATCAGCAAATTTACCAGTTTCTACTGCTGCCTGGCTACGCTTGTAACTTTCTATTGCAAAAGCATCCTGCTCCTCCCGGGTAATGCCGCATGTTGATGCACAAAGCTCGGCGGCATTGCCCATGGCTTTGCCGTCATACACATCTGTTAGGCCGTCTTTTGCAAGTCCATCTATCAATTGTGTGTTGCCGTATTTATTTCCCCAGCGCATGCTGTCAACATAAAAAGGCACATTGCTCATACTTTCCATACCACCAGCTACAACAATATCAGCATCGCCCAGCAAAATACTTTGTGCAGCCTGCGCAATTGCTTTCATGCCACTGGCACAAACTTTATTAATAGTTGTACAATTTACTTCGTTTGGCAAACCGGCAAATTTTGCGGCCTGGCGTGCAGGTGCCTGCCCCAGGTTGGCCTGTATAACAGAGCCCATCAAAACATCATTAACCAATTCAGGCTTAACTCCTGCTTTTTCTAAAGCGCCTTTTATGGCAAATGATCCTAATTGTGTGGCAGTAAATCCTTTTAGGGAGCCACCAAAACTTCCCATGGGAGTACGAACGGCCGAGATAATATATACTTCTTTCATATAGCTTAATAATTTAGGTTGCAAAGGTAAGAATTATGATTTTAGGTTCAATGTATAAAACAAAACGGACAGATAAATCATCTGCCCGTTTTGCTATGTGCCTGTTTTAAAAAACTTATTGTACTGTAGTTACTTCATATCTCACTTTATCTCCTTCAATTACCTCCTTATAATAAACGCCACCAGGCGATGCAAAGTATTTTTGATGATTGATGACCTGAACCCGGCTGTCTGCAGGCAATTCATCATACCTGCTACCCAAAGCTGGTACAGCTTCATCGTAGGCATTTAAACTTTCTTCGCCATTTGCATTATCTGTGTTGATAACGCCATCTGTGCCCACTACACGGTAACTCAGTTTGTGGTTTTCTGAAATTTCTTCCTGGTAAAATGTACCGCCCACCTGGTAATATTTTTGTCCGTCAATTACAGTAACCGTTGCATTTGATGGCAACTTGTTTACAGTTGCATTTAAAGGCGGTGCCACTACTTCGTAACTGCCGCTATTATAGCTTCGGTAATAAACACCATCATTATAGTAATATGGATTGCCGCCAACATAAATACTGCTATAGCCAAAAGGTAAAACATTCAGTCTGAAACCAAATGCAGGGCCAAATCGCACGTAAGGCTCAGGGCTTCTATAG
>JBBQLS010000081.1:0-15197 GCA_038328115.1 Chitinophagales bacterium | reverse complement strand
GCAATTATCAGCGGAAATTTTTCTACCTGTACTGTATTCTGCTCCAGGCCAAAACCTTTCTCTTCGCTCAGCGAAATTTCTTTAAGCCAGAAATACAGTTTCATTATCACCCGCTCAAAGAATGGCAGTTCATTATCCTGACTCAGGAATTTTTCCATCACTACAAACCTGAAATCACCCACAATATTGTTGCGTTGCTGACTTTCGTAGCGGCTGGTAACATTCACTTCCCGGTTTGCCACCAGGTCTTCCACCACTTTTTTAAACATCAGGTTAATGCGTGGTGCCATGCGGAAGCCCAGCCTGAACTCGACCCGGATGATATCATTGGGTATAATATGATGAACAGAATATTCGCAGGTATAGGGATCATCCATGGTATCTACATGCGCAAACCAGAAAATATCGGCACGTTTTGGTTTACCGCTGAGTATGCTGTAAATAATTTTATGCTCAATCTCTTTGGGGTTATTGGCGCTGGTTAAATACACCAGGTGTGTTGCATATTTGGGTACCGATGTATCATTACTCAATTCTTCCAGCTTAGGAATATATTCTTCGAGCCTTACAAACTCTACATAGCGGTTTTTAATTTTACGGGCCCGGTACCAGATATACATTACAGAGAACAAGCCGCCGCCCACAATTAAAGTAACATAACCGCCGTGCGGAAATTTATCGAGGTTGGCAATTAAAAAACTCAATTCTATGCTTAAAAAAGTTCCCAGAAAAAGGTATATGAAATAAGATTTTACCCGGTGCAGCACCATAAAATTGGCGACCAGTATGGTGGTAGCCAGCATACATAAAGTAATAGCCAAACCATAAGCTGCACCCATGGCGCTGGAGGTTTGAAAATACAGTACAATGCCTACACAGCCCACAAACAACAATGTATTTATACCCGGCACAAATAACTGCCCCTTGGCTTCGGTAGGATAATTGATCTTCATTTTTGGCCAAAGATTAAGGCGTATGGCTTCACTTATTAATGTAAACGAGCCGCTTATTAATGCCTGGCTTGCAATAATAGCTGCAGCCGTGGCAATGATGATGCCGGGTATTAAAAACCAATCGGGCATTACAGCATAAAAAGTTTTGCCTTCAAAAACTTTACCGGTTTGGTTTTGCAGCAGCCAGGCAGCCTGACCAATATAGGTAAGCAGCAAACAGGACTTTACAAATATCCACGAACGGCGTATGTTGCCTCGGCCACAATGCCCCAGATCGCTATAGAGTGCCTCGGCACCCGTGGTACAAAGAAATACGGCACCCAGTAACCAGAAACCACCGGGATATTCTTTTAAAAATGTGATGGCTTCGTAAGGATTAAGCGCTTTAAAAACACTGAGGTTATCTGTTATATGAGATATACCCAAAACCGCCAGCATACTAAACCAGGCCAGCATAATAGGACCAAACATTTTACCAATACTTAAGGTACCAAACTGCTGCAGAAAGAACAAAAGAGCCAGTATGCCTATAACAATATAAATGATGGTTGATTGATTTATATTGCTGAAAGCAGGTGTAATCCTTAACCCTTCAATGGCAGATGTTACAGAGATTGGCGGTGTTATCATACCATCGGCCAGCAAGGCCGCACCACCTATCATAGCGGGTAACACCAGCCATTTACGGCGCCGCCTTACCAGGGTGTATAAAGAAAAGATACCACCTTCACCGCGGTTATCAGCCTGTAAAGTAAGTATAACGTATTTGATGGTTGTTTGCAGGGTGAGTGTCCAGATGATGCAGCTCAGGGAACCAACTACCAGCAGTTCGGTAATAATTCTGCCATGAATGATCTCATCAAAAACGTACAGCGGGGAAGTACCGATATCGCCATAAATAATACCTAACGCAACCAACAGGCCGGCTGCTGTTACTTTGTTAACTTGTTTTGACACAGAAAAGAATTAAACCTTTGCCAGGGTAATTATTAAATATGATGGAAGCTGCGTTTGCCATTTTTTAAAATGCAGGTACAAATGTATAAGTAAAACGGAAATACGGCGGGAATTATTTTTAATATTTACCGGTTCTCAAGCAGGAGGATTTAGCATTAAGTAAATTGCCGGATTTTTAAAAAGAAGTTTAGGGTATTATGAAAGGTTTTAAAAAGGCCTGTATCAGCATTATTTAATGGCTGCAAAAGTTCATTCGGGGGAAATTGATGATAAAAACCGGCTCAATTAAAACAGGTTGTCTTATTAAGCAATCAGATCATAGCAAGTGTATGCACAGCACAGGTTCATCATGCCGGGTTTATTAATAAAAGGGAACTGCACATAAATTTTGCCGAACTTTGTAATACTATGGCTCTGTTAAACCGCAAGTATAGGTTTTATTTTCTGTCCTTTCTTAAGCACGATTTAAAAGCAAGTATCACTGTATTTTTTGTAGCGCTGCCGCTTTGTTTGGGTATTGCCCTGGCTTCGGGAGTGCCCATGTATTCGGGTTTGCTGGCTGGTATTATTGGCGGTGTGATGGTAACCATAATCAGCAAATCGCAGTTAAGTGTAAGTGGCCCTGCTGCCGGCCTTACCGCCATCTGTGCGCTTGCCATTACCAATATGGGTGCCATTGAAATTTTCTTTTTGTCGGTGGCTATTGCCGGTTTGCTGCAGATATTGCTGGGTATTTTTCGTTTGGGTGGATTTACTCATTTTATACCTTCTGCAGTTATTAAGGGCATGCTTACAGCAATTGGCATCATCCTTATATCTAAACAGATACCGGCACTTATTGGTTACGATAAACCCGAATTCTGGTCGAATGAACTTTTCAATATCATCACCCTTAAGCATGTTTTCAGCAATATAGACAGTTTGTATAAACACAGTTCAAATGGTGTTATGCTGATTGCACTGCTCTCCGTTATACTGCTGATCGTCTGGAAAAAAACGCTGGCAAAAAAAATAATTTTTTTACCCACTTCCTTCATTACTGTTCTTTTTGGCGTTATGCTGGCTATTATTTTTCAGCACTATGCTCCCCGGTTTGCGCTTACTTCAAATCAATTTGTAAGCATTCCCCATAATATTTTTGCAGCTATAAAATTCCCCCGCTTTAGTGCATTGTTCAGCAATGCAGAAATATGGCGAAATGCTGTGGTGATCTGTTTTGTAGCAACACTTGAAACCCTGTTAAGTATTGCTGCCATTGATAAGCTTGATCCCTATAACCGCATTACCCCTCAAAACCGTGAGCTGATTGCACAGGGTACTGGCAATTTTTTAAGTGGTATGCTTGGCGGCATTCCCATTACTGCTGTAATTGTAAGAAGTTCGGCCAATGCCGAAGCCGGCGCCAAAACCAAGCTCTCGTCCATTGCACATGGCATCTGGTTGTTACTGGCGGTGTTATTTGCTATACCGGTTATTAATCTTATTCCTTATTGTGTATTGTCTGTTATACTCATACGCACCGGCTACAACCTGGCCAAACCAAAAATGATATGGTCGGTTTATAAACAGGGGCGTGAACAGTTTTTACCATTTATCATTACAGTAATTTCCATTCTTTTTACCGACCTGTTGATTGGTGTGCTGATAGGCATTGGGTATTCCATCTACTTCTTAATTAAGCATACTTACCGTGCAGGTTTTACCATGAGTGAAAAAACGGACGGGCATATCAAACACATCCGCATTGACCTTGCCCTGAATGTTAGTTTTTTAAACAAGAAGAAATTTATGGAAATGCTGGATGGCCTGCCGGAATATTCGGTTGTGGAAATAAACGGATCGGACAGTGTTTATATAGACCGTGATGTACTGGAAATTTTTCAGGACTTTAAAGCCAAGGCACATAATAAACATATTCAGCTTATCTTAAAAGATATACCTGAAGTGGAGACTATTGAGTTGCATTGATTAATTTTTCAATTCCATCATCTTATCGTATAACTTATGCAGTTCTTTTAATTTAGAGATGTAAATACTTCGGCCATGTGTGGCAACAACCAGTTCATTTTCACGTTGCTGAATTACGATATCATGCACCGGCACACGGGGCAGGTTATTATCGAGTACCATAAATGTTTTGCCCATATTAAAAGATGCATACAGCCCGTTATCGGTACCCACATAAATAATATTTTCTTTTTTAGGGTCTTCTGCAACCACGTTGATGGGTTCCATGGGCAAATCATTTGCCAACTGAGCCCAGGTATTTCCGTAATCTTCACTAACAAATAAATAAGCACCAAAATGATCATTGCGGTAGCCATTTAAAGATGCATATATCCTGCCCTCTTTAAAGGCAGATGGGGCAACCCGGCTTATATACAAGCCCTGCAGGGCTTTTGGTAACGTGGTACTTATTTTTACCCAGGTGTAACCGGCATCTTTACTTACTTGTATATTTCCATCGTCGGTACCCAGATATATCAATCCAAATTTCAAAGGAGATTCGGCAAGTGTGGTACCGGTGCCAAAGGGTACATCTCCATCTTTAGGACCGTTCGTTAAATCAGCACTTAGCGGTACCAGGTTTTCACCTTTCTGCAGGCTGCGGTGAAAATGATTGGTTGCGTAATACAAAATATCCTGGTTGTGTTTGCTGAGTAAGATGGGTGTTTGCCAGTTAAAACGGTATTTGGCTTCCCCGAGGTCGGGCCTTGGGTAAATGGAGAAACGCTTTCCGCCTTCGGTACTTCTGCGACCATAAAAACCAAACTGCGATCCGGAATAGGCCGTTTTATTATCCCTGGTATCAATGGCCACCTGCATGCCATCACCACCACCAATCTGTTTCCAGGGGTAAATGCCTTCATAATCCCATTGATCAATATTTTTTGTGGTGGATGGACCAAACCAGGTGCCGTTATCCTGAATGCCACCATAAATATTATAGGGCTTTGCATCATCAACAGCAATTTTATAAAACTGCCCTACTGATGGGGTGTTGGCTTTAAACCAATGCTGGCCATTATCATAGGTAACATTGCAACCGCCATCATTGTATGCAACCCAATGGCTGTCTTTACTGGGGTTTATCCAGCAGCCATGCCAGTCGGCATGGGTGGCATCATTATCTGTTTCGGTAAATGTTTTACCGCCATCAGTGCTCAGTAACAAATCATATCCGCTTATCACAATTTTATCTTCGTTGGTATTGCTTACAGATATCTTTCCAAAATAATAACCATAGGTATTGTACAGATTAAGACCCTTACTGTTCACTTTTTGCCAGCTTAAACCGGCATCGTTACTCCGGTAAACTTCGCAACCAATAACGGGTGTTTCAAAAAGTGCCGTATTTGCATCAAAGAGATAATTATAAATTTCGGTAGGTTTTATTTTATCTGTTTTTACCAGTTCTTTTACGGTGGTTGCTGTGTATTTTTCTTTAAAATTATTGTCAGTTAAAAAACTGTCTAATTTATTATTGTCAAGATCTGCAAAACTTTCTTTTGTAAGGTCTTTAAAGTTTTTCAATACATAATTGGTATCCACCTTTTTCGATGCTGTATCGGGCCGGTGACCTTGGTTATCTACAGTTGCATAAATAATATTCGGGCTCTTTGCAAAAATAGCCAGCCCAATTCTTCCCAAACCATCGCCGGCCGGAAATCCACTGCCTGCAGCAGTTACAGGCTTCCAGGTATTACCGCCATCGGTACTTTTATAAATGCCCGATGTTTTTCCGCTCTCTTCAAAATTCCATGCCCGGCGGGTGCGGTACCACATGCTTGCATACAGTTCATCCGAGTTTTTTGGGTTGATATCCATATCTGCAGCGCCGGTATTTTCATCAACAAATAATGTTTGTTTCCAGGTTTTGCCGCCATCGGTAGTTTTGTAAACACCACGATCTTTATTGGGCGAGTATAAATGACCAAGTACTGCTACCCAGGCAATATTATTATCGGTTGGATGCAAAATTATTTTTCCGATATGCTGACTTTCGGGCAGGCCCAGGTAATCCCAGGTTTTGCCATTGTTACTGCTTTTATAAACGCCCAAACCGCTGTAGGAAGAACGGCTGCTGTTTGATTCGCCGGTACCAACCCAAATAACTCCCTGCTGCCAGTTAACGGCAATATCGCCGATGCCAAAAGCGTTCTCCTTATCAAAAACGGGTACTAAGCTTTGCCCGTTGTTTTTAGTGTACCACAAACCACCGGTGGCATAGGCCACATAAAATTCGGTAGGGTCGTTGGGGTTCACATCTACATCCACTACCCTTCCGCTCATAATACTGGGGCCCACATTACGGAATTTGATACTGTTGAGTGTTGTATCTTTTTCAAGCAATTTTCTTTTTGCTAAACCGTTTAATCTTTCGGCAGCAGTAGTTGGTTTTACCTGTGCCTGTGCAGAATTAACAATTATTAAAAGCAGTATTATTGTAATTTTGAAAAGATTTTTCATCATCAGCTTTGGTTTATTATGCAAACAATTAAATACCCGTTTATGCAGATTTTAAAAATACGGCAATTGCTGGTATTGACCATCATTCAGTTTTTGTTTTTTACAAGCGGCATGGCTCAGTATAAAACCTATAAGCTGAATGCCGAAGGTGATACCCTGAATGCCATAGATAAAAACGATAAGAAACAGGGTAAGTGGGTTATGCATGTAGAGGCACTGAGGGGTGAACCGGGATATGAAGAAGAAGGCCTTTTTAAAAATAACAATAAGGAAGGTATTTGGCGAAAGTATAGTTTACAGGGCGATATTATTGCGGTTGAATTTTATAAACTGGGTGGCAAGGATGGTATTCAGCAATACTACACTTACCTGGGCGATCTGATCAGGGAAGAGTCCTGGAGGGCTTACGACCCCGATGCACCTTATGATACCATTGCGGTTTACGGCAGCGGTAATAATGAGATCATTGATTATAAAATAGTAAAAGCAGAACAGTACAGTGTAAAGCACGGCGACTGGAAATATTATGAAGCCGGAAGCGGCCGTTTGGTAAAGGTTGAAACATACGACCGTGGCCATTTGGAAACACCTGGCGATAATGCAAAAACTGCCACTACTGCTGAACCTGCAAAAAAGAAAGAGGCAGAAAAAACACCCCAGATGCTTGAATGGGAAAAGAAAAATAAAGGGAAGAAAAATGTGGTGAGGGATGGAAGAACCTATTCGGGTGGTTAGTTTTATTTATTTCTGATGAAAGTCTTTTATTTTTTCAAAAAAATCAAGTAACATTACAGCAGTTCTTCCCTGAATTTAATTTCAATTTTATTACTCATAAAATGAAAACTGCTTTTATGTACCTGAGACTTATTTCCTGTATTTTATTTATTCAATTGTTTGCCTCTATCGCGTTTGCCCAAGCCGGCGAAATAACCAAGCAGTTCGTTGACTATGAGGAAAAACCTGTCGATAATAAATTCTCTATGTTTTATACTGAAACATACAAAACCAGCAATACAGATGTTTACTGGAAGCGGAAAATGTATTATGCAGATACTACGGAAGGCACGGTTGCTTCTGTTGGCCAAAGCAGCGATATGCAGGGACAAATAAAAGAAGGAGCTTTTGTGTATTACTATAAAAACGGATCAAAAAAAAGTGAAGGTGGATTTGTAAATAATTTAAAAGAAGGCGAATGGAAAGAATGGAATGACGCAGGAAACTTAAGTGCCGTTAATCATTTTAAAAACAATAAAATGACGGGACGTAATATTAGCTGGCACGATAATAAAAAGATCAATGATTCAACCATACTTGATGAAAGCGGCAATGGTAAAAGTTTTTCCTTTTACGACGACGGATCAAAAAGTGGTGAAGGTAACTATGCAGCAGGTTATAAAAGTGGCTCCTGGACATACTATTATCATTCAACCAATCTGAAAAGTATTGAAGTTATGTACGAGAAGGATTCTGCAATAACTTATACCTGTTTTACAGAAGAAGGCAAAGTACAAAAAAAAGATTGTGCTTATGAACGGGAAGCAAACTTTAAGGGAGGTGAGGAAGCATGGAGGAAATATCTGACGAAAAAACTGACAGCCAAATCGGATATTTATTCAGCACTGTTAAAGCCAAAAGAATTATATAGCGTTATAGTAAGGTTTGTTGTATCCAAAGACGGAAGCATAAAAGATGTGTATGTTGAAAAGAAAGGAAAGGCGCAGCTTGATGCAATGGCTGTGGAAATAATACAAGACAGCCCCGATTGGATACCGGCTGTACAATATAACCGTAAAGTGAATGCCTACAGAAGGCAGCCAATCAGTTTCAGGGGGTTTGATTAAAGTGAGAGTTTATTTTTGCAAGGCAAAAAATTTACCGAAAAAATACAATTGCATTCCAATGCTGTTTTTCCAATAGTCCCAGTTATGTTGCCCCGGCCCTTCTATATATGTATGCGGAATTTTTAACTCCTGCATTTTTTGGTGCAGTCTTCGGTTCCCCTCAATAAAAATATCATTAACCCCGCAATCAAAAATTATTTTTACATCCGTACCGGTATAATTTTCGATTAAATTAACCACAGTAAGATCATGCCATTCTTTGGCGTGCAAAATAGTATCGCCAATTCTTTTGCTCACATCAAAACGGTTTTTACTCTCCTTCAGATCTACCCCACCGCTCATACTACCAGCCGCACCAAAAACATCCGGGTGGCGCAATGCCAAAAACAAAGCACCATGGCCACCCATGCTTAAACCGGTAATGGCCCGGTGATTTTTATCGGCAAGGCTGTGGTAGTTTTTATCAATAAAATCCACTACTTCTGTTGCAATAAATGTTTCGTACCGGTATGTGGTATCAATAGGACTGTCGAAATACCAACTGCTTTTTGCCCCGTCCGGACAAACAATGATGGTTTGATAGGTATCTGCATACTTATTTAATTCAGGTACTTTGGTAATCCAGTTGCTGTAATTGCCATCATAACCATGCAGCAGGTAAACTACCGAAAAACTATTTTTTTTCTTTTTATAACTATCTGGTTTTATTACAACTGCGTTGATGTATTTGTGCATGCTGTTGCTGTAGATGGATATTGTATCAACAGTGCCGGCAAATAATTTTACCGAAAGAAGAAAAATAATAACAAAGAGTAGTCTGTGTTTCATCCCTTGTAATTTACATAAAAGCATTAATAAAAAATGGTCCCGCTTGTGGAGCGGGACCATTTTTAGATTTCAAATGGCAAATATCCTATTTAATTTCTTTCTGCATGGGGTTACCACCACCGGCAGCACCTCTTGGTCCACGACCACCACCCCCATTTTTAAATAACTGAAACTTACTAGGCGTTGCAATAGCCGGCCAGGTATTGTTATCGGTATTTATATCGGCGGTTTCTCTCAATGGGTCAAGCTTTATGGAAGCCACTTCTTTGTTCTTTAAAAAAGTTTTAACCACTTTATTTTCATTTTTACGCCAAACCTGTACTGGTATGCGGTCAATTTCTTTCGAGCCATCTTTAAAAGTCCACTCTATAATAATGGGCATTACCAGTCCGCCTTTATTACTGAAAGTAAGTTCATACATGTTTTTATCGCCGCCCATTTTAAAGCGTTCGGCTTCGGTATAATTATCAGCAACCGGTGCAGGCACGGCAATTTCAAAAGGAGTACTATCTACTTTTGTCATATCCCGGTCGTATCTCCAGTAAAAATCTCTTAATAGAGGATCTGCATCTGTGGCAAAAACAATTTTTTTGTCTTCGCGGTTTCTTATTTTAGAAATATCATCGAAGCTGTTCAATATTGGTTTTACAACCGGCATTTTACGGGTAGTAGGTCCTGTGTTGGAAGATGCAGATGGTGCTTCAGTTTCAAGAATGGCCCATTTAACTGTGTCCAGCGAAATATCGCAAGGCTCAGTTCCATAAAACCATCCTCTCCAGAACCAATCCAGATCTTCTGCACTGGCATCTTCCATGGTACGGAAAAGATCGGCAGGTGTGGGATGTTTGAATGCCCAGCGCCTTGCATATTCTTTAAATGCATAATCAAAAGTCTCACGCCCCATAATGGTTTCACGCAGTATATTTAAACCGGTTGATGGTTTGCTGTAAGCATTGGGGCCAAACTGGATAATGTTTTCGCTGTTGGTCATGATGGGCTCCAGCATATCTTTTGGCAACTTCATGTAATCAACAATTTTGTATGCAGGGCCTTTGCTTACCGGGAATTTATTATCCCATAATTCTTCGGTTAAATATTCGCAGAAAGAATTAAGCCCTTCATCCATCCAGGTCCATTGCCTTTCATCGCTGTTGATGATCATTGGGAAAAAGTTGTGGCCCACTTCATGTATAACCACACCCAGCATACCGTTCTTGGTTCCTTCGCTGTAGGTACTGTTGGCACTGTATTTACCGGTAGCATCTTTTTCGGTACGGCCAAAGTTGAAACAGATCATCGGGTATTCCATTCCATTGGCGGCTTCAATACTTTGTGCAACCGGGTAAGGGAATGGAATGGTGAATTTTGAATATGACTTAATGGTATGTGCAACTGCTTTTGTGCTGAATTTGCGATACAATGCATAAGCTTCTTTACCATAAGCACTCATACACATCACTTTCTTTCCTTCAACCATGGTTGGCATCGCATCCCATATAAATTTGCGGCTGCTGCCCCAGGCAAAATCACGAACCATATCTGCTTTAAATATCCAGGTTTTCTTTTCAGTTGATTTTTGTTTTTCTCTTGCAACGGCTTCATCAAGGGTAACAACTTCTGTAGGTTCTGTAGCCGTTTGTGCTTTTTGCCAGCGTGCAAATTGTGCAGGTGAAAGTATTTGTTGATAGTTTTGGCATTGGCCTGTGCCCATTACCACATGATCAGCAGGAACCGTCATGGCCACTTTAAAATTGCCAAAGGTTAATGCAAATTCTCCGCTGCCAACAAACTGGTGGTTCTGCCATCCCTGAAAATCGCTGTACACACAAAGGCGTGGGTACCACTGTGTCATGGTGTACAGATCATTCCCATCTTCAGGAAAATTTTCGTAACCACCACGGCCTCCGTATTTGGTTCTTTCAATAATATTATAATTCCAATCTACTTTAAAAACAAATTGCTGGCCTGGTTTAAGTGCCTGTGGCAATTCAATACGCATCATGGTTTTGTTGATGGTATATTGCAAAGCCTTTCCCGTTGCATCGGCAACACGGGTAATGTTGTCGCCATATTCTCTGTCTTTATCTACCTTACCACTAAAGCGTGTAATATCTGCCTCGGTAATTGTTTTGGGCATCATGTTACTGTTTTGGTAGCCAGAGTTATTTGTGTTGCTATGCTCATTCTCATCAAGCTGCAGCCACAAATAAGTAAGTACATCAGGCGAGTTGTTTATATAGGTAATCGTTTCCCGTCCAATCAAGCGGCGGTTAGCTTCATCCAGTTCGCAGGTAATATCATAATCGCATCGCTGCTGCCAGTACTTTGGACCAGGTGCGCCGCTTGCCGTACGATATTCGTTTGGTGTTGGAAGAATGGTTCCCAGTTGCTCAAACCGGTTGCCGTGGTTGCTGCCGGGATTATTTTTAATATCCTGGGCATTGGCACTGATAGCGATGAAAAGCAAAAAGGCAAAAGCTGTTAGTTGTTTCATTTTTATTTATTGAATGTTTAATTTACTATGATAACAAGGCAGGAAAACGGTCCCATGCCATTTTAAATGCCATACTTAAAGCGATAATTGATAAACTCCACACCCACCATTTTCTTTTAATCCCTGCTTTATCAACCAACAGAAAACTTACAAGTAAAATTCCGGTTACAACAATAATCTGCCCGGCCTCCAAACCAATATTAAATCCAAATAAGCTCCAGCCCATACTCTCATGTTTAGATATCATGAACCGGATGTAGTTAGCAAAACCCAAACCGTGTATCAACCCAAAGAACAATGCTAAAAAATAATTTAACCGCAATGAACGGGGCTTGTAATTTTTTTCCAGCAGGTTTAAAGCCGCTGTAACAATAATGGTACAGGGAATTAAAAATTCAACCCATTTATCGGCAATGGTTACAATATTATAAACACTTAAAGCCAGCGTAAGCGAATGGCCAATTGTAAAAGCAGTTACCAAAACCAGCACCTGCCTCCAGTTACCGATAAGATAGATAGCACTTAAAGCCAGTACAAAAAGCAAATGATCGAGGGCGTCCCATGCTATAATATGATCCCATCCTAATTTAAAATAAAATCCTAAATCCTGCATGAAACGGGCTATACTTGTTTGTTTATGTTAGTTTTGTGTTGCAATGTATCTTTAAAGAAACGATTTTTTATCAACCTGATAGCTAAATGGCAAGTATTTTATTTAAGTGGTTATTGATCGGTGGTTTGATTTTTAATCCTGCGGCAACATATCATCCCATATTTGTAAGCGTTACCGAAATTGAACACAATGCCAAAGACAAAACACTTGAAATAAGTTGCAAAATTTTCACAGATGATTTTGAGAAAGCACTTCGTTCAACTTACAAAACCTATGTTGATCTGCTGCAGCCGAAAGATAAAAATGCGATGAACAAACTGGTAGCTGATTATGTACAAAAACATTTGCTGATAAAAGCTGATGGAAAGGCCGTTACATTGCAGTTTCTTGGTTACGAGCAGGACGAGGAGGGAATTGAAAGTTATTACCAGGTAAACAATATAGCTTCTGTAAAAAAACTTGATATTACCGACAATATTTTATTTGAGTATAAGAAAGAACAGATAAGCATTATACACACAACGGTTAACGGAAATAAAAAAAGTACCAAGCTTGTTAATCCGGAAGAGAAAACAAGTTTTGAGTTTTGAAGCCCCTCCTAAATCCTCCCCAAAGGGAGGACTTGAAAACCCTAGTCTTCCATTTCCTCTTTAATTTCTTCCGATATTTTAACGATCAATTTATCTATCCGTTGCCCATCCATATCAACAATCTCAAAATCAAAACCATTCCAATCAAATGTTTCACCGGTTACGGGAATATGCTCCAGTTCGTGTAAAACAAAACCGGCAAGTGTATCAAAATCGTGTTCGCCTTCATTCATCCATTCTGTTTTTTCAAAATGGCTTAAAAAATCATAAAAAGGTATCTGGGCATCTACCAAAAAGGTTCCATCAGAGCGTTCTACAATTTCATACTCTTCCTGCCCGCTTTGAGGTACATCGCCAACAATGGCCTCCAGTATGTCATTCAGGGTAATCATACCTTCCAGCGTGCCATATTCATTTACAATAAAACAACTGTGTATTTTTGAAGACTTGAATTTTTCGAGCAATTGATAAGCCGTATTATTTTCAGGCACAAACATCGCCTTAACGGCAAGGTGTTTAAGTAAAGTTGTTGGTGCCGCTTTTACAATATCTTTTACAAATATCACTCCGGTAATATCATCCACCACTTTTTTACACACAGGATAGGTAGAATATGTAAGTTTCTCAAACCTGTCCTTAAAATCCTGTACCCTTTCCTCTTCATCAAACCAGATAATATCGGTGCGGTGTGTCATCAACGAAGTAATATTCCTGTCACCCAAATGAAACAGTCTTTCAATAATATCCTTTTCCTCTTCTTCAATGGCACCATGCTCACTTCCCTCGGCCACCATAGCCTTTATTTCTTCTTCTGTTACCGAATTATCGGCCGATGTTTTAATGTTGAATATTTTAAAGAACAGCTGTGATATTTTTGAAAGTAACCATACAATCGGGTAGGTAACAACCGATAAAACATTCATTGGGCCGGCCACAAGCCTTGCAATTTTTTCGGCACGCATCATACCGAGGCGCTTGGGTACCAGTTCGCCAAAAATGATGGAAAGAAACGTAACAATAATAACAATGATTACTGTTGAAATGGTTTCGGCATAAGGCTTCAGTAAATCAATCTGTTCCACATAGGGCTTCATGTAATGCCCAAATTTTTCGCCGGAATAAACACCCGTTAAAATAGCAATAAGTGTAATAAATATCTGCGCAGTTGACAGAAATTTCTCAGGATTTTCTGCCAGTTCAAGCGCAGCCTTTGCCTTCTGATCTCCTTTTTTGGCCATGCCTTCCAGCCTGCCTTTTCGGGCACTTACGAGGGCAATTTCACTCATTACAAGCAGCCCGTTAATAATAATAAGCAGGGCTAAAACAAATATTTCCAACATATAATTTAAACTAAACCGTAGCTTTTGTTAAACGATTTTCCGGACAAATATCCGATAAGTATTCCAATTAGCCCTCCGCATATAACATCCACCGGATAATGCACACCTACATACACCTGGGCAAAGGAGATACCAAAGGCCCATATAAAGAATAAAAACGGCCAGCTTTTAAATTTATGTTTCAACGTAAAATAGAAAAATGCTGCCATACCAAAATGGTTGGTAGCATGTGAAGAAGTAAAGCTGCTGCTTTGTGGCCGGTAACCCACCAGCACATGAATCCAGGAGGCTATAGAAGGTTCATTACAAGGCCTTACCCGATGTATGTACACTTTTAAAACAGAACTACTCAGAAAATCACAACAAATTACTGTCCCAATGGCAAACAAAACCCACACCCAGCCTGTTTTTTTGTAATTGGATAAAATAAGCAACACTAAAAAAAGATACAACGGGTACCACATTTCTGCATTACGCAGCCAGGGCATCAGCCAGTCAAAAAAGGCATTGCTCCATTGATTATTAATCACCTTAAAAAATTGCCTGTCGTACTGTAGCAGTTGTTCCATTAAATGCAAGATGTGGGTTAAATAAGCAGCAGCCAAAAATAATTAAACTAAATTTGTTAACTTATTAAATAATTGTGCATGCTCTTCTTACAACGAATTCCCAAATTGCTCCGTTGGATATTTTCGGTGGTTTTGATCCTGTTGCTGGTAATGACCATTTCGCGGCTGATCATTTTCTGGAAATTTAATCCGCCGGGCAAGGCATTCTCCGGGTCTGCATTCATTATGGGTTTTCGCTACGATGCACGGGTGGTTTGCATTATTGGATTAGCCACCATGCTGTTGTGCGCTATTCCTTTCCTGAACCCTTTCAAAAATTTTAAGGCAAAAAAAATCTGGAATATTTTGCTGCCATTCATTTTTATCATGATGATATTGGTACTGGCAATAGATTTTTATCATTTTGACTACCTGCATCAGCGGCTTAACGCTACTGTTTTAAATTACCTGCAGGATGCCGGTATATCTTTTAACATGATGTGGCAATCGTATCCTTTGCTAAAGATTGGTATTGCTTTAGTGCTGCTCCTGTTGCTGGCAAG
>JBBQLS010000080.1:0-15746 GCA_038328115.1 Chitinophagales bacterium | reverse complement strand
GAGTTAAAATATCCCTTGCCGGTCTCTTTTGCGGTGTAGCTGTTTAAGGTAGCACCATTTTTATCTAACAAAGTTTTTCCTTTGGTATGCACATTCAGCAGTGTACCCACTTTAACACCAACAGCAAACTTTATGCTTTTCATTTCATTTACCGGGTCAACAGTATAGCGAAGCTCCAGCGGTATCTCCAGGTAAGCGGTTGCCAGTTTGTATTTTTTAAAGTGATCAATACTATCAACATTATTAAAAGGCAGCTTGTTTGTTTTTGCTTTAATATCAACTACTGTATTTTTAAAATACATATTGCTGGTTCCCACGCCTAACCCAAATGCAACACTCCACTGTGGAGCACTTTTAAAACGCTGGTCAAGCATCACATATACATTGGCCCCACGGGCAAAGCCATTTATTCTTTTAGTAACACTGTCTGGCGTTCCAATCCAGTAGTCGCTGGTAAGCTGCAGCATCAAATGGTCTCCGGTTCGGTTCATAAAACCGCCAATCTTCTTTTTTTCGGGTGCTTTATTTTGTGCGTTGGCTGTAAATACGGTTGCCAGGGTAAAAACAATAAATAATATTTTCTTCATAATTAATTTTGAAGCTGCAAATTAACGGCAAATAATTTAATGAAGAGTTAAAATAAGAAGGGGAACTTTATTTAGAGGCATATTTATCAGCCGATTTACAAATAAAGAGAGAAGAATGATAAATATTTTATGGAAACACTGATTTAAAAAGGCATTTATTATATTTGCACCCTCATTCTTCATTTTAAACTGAAGAAAGGGCCTATAGCTCAGTTGGTTAGAGCACCTGACTCATAATCAGGTGGTCCCTGGTTCGAGCCCAGGTGGGCCCACAAAGCGTTCCGAAAAACACGGAGCGCTTTTTTATTACTATGGCAGCAACAAAAAATATAATTTTTGATCTGGGTGGCGTTTTGCTTGATATTGACTATCAAAAAACCATCGATGCGTTCAAAAATCTGGGCATAAAGAACTTTGAAGAAATGTTTTCGCAGTTTAAGGCAGATGAATTATTTGAAAAATTAGAAACCGGCCATATTACCGATGCCGCTTTTTATGCTGCCATAAAACAAAGAACAGAAACGCCGCTGTCAAATGAGGAAATTGATAGTGCCTGGAATGCCCTTTTTTTAAACTTCAGAACAAAAAGCCTGGAAGTGCTGGAAAAATTATCGGCTGATTATAAACTTTACCTGCTAAGCAATACCAACAACATACATTTGAATTTTTTTAAAAAACTATTTACAAAAGAAACCGGCAAACCATTGCTGGATGAGTATTTCATTAAAGCTTGGTATAGTAATGAAGTGGGTTTACGCAAACCATCGGCAAAAATATTTGAATATGTTTTAGAGGAAGAAAATTTGAAAGCAGCAGAGACACTTTTTATTGATGATACGTTGATCAATATTGAAACAGCACAAAAACTTGGCTTTAAAACGCATCATTTTTTACCAACAGAGAGGATAGAATTGCTGAATATCAGCTTAAAATAGAAAACAATAAAAGTAGGAGAACAAAGCGAAATAATTAGTAAAGAGCTGTACTTCGACAAGCTCTGTAGAGAAAATGAGTTTTCCTCCTTTTCCTCCTTTCTACTCTTAGCCCACAACCCTACTTCACTTCTTCAAATTCTATATAGTCTTCCCTGGCAGGCTTTGCCGGGTTTTCTGTAGTTTTATTTGCCTGCGATTGCTGTTGATTGAATTGATCATTCATTTTACTCTGCATTTCGCCCATTTTCTGACTAACCTGTTTGGTAGTCTTATAAACCGGGATAATGAAATCAAAAATCAGTTTATAAACCAGGTATAGTACCAGCAGTTCGAATATAGTTCTTATTAAACCCATAGCGCAAAGTTATTAATCTATTAAATCCCCGGCTGTTAAATTTTAGAAACGGCGAAAAAAACAGATAAATAAGATACAGTTTGGCAATTACGGCCCCATGCTGTATATTTGCACCTTACAAAGAAGCAAATGAAGGGAACGGTGTCGTTCCCTTCTTCTTTTATCATGACTGAGGACACACAAATACAGGCGGTAGAAAAATTGATTGGGGCATTGCTTTACGACGATATTTTTCTGGTTTCCATAAAAATAAAGCCAACCAACAATTTTAAAATATATTTAGATGCTGATAGCGGACTGGGTATAGAGAAATGCATTAAAATTAACCGGGCCCTGTATAAGATAATGGAAGAAATGGGTATGTATCCCGAAGGTGATTTTTCGCTGGAAGTAAGCAGCCCGGGCCTTGATGAACCACTGAAACTATTGAGACAATACAAAAAAAATATTGGCAGAGAGGTGGAACTAACCTTAAATGATGAAGTGAAAAAAGAAGGAAAACTTATAACTGTAACAGAACAAAGTATAACAATAGAATACACAGAAGGAAAAGGAAAGAAAGCAATGGTGAAAACGGAGGAAATACCTTTTGATGCTGTAAAGCAAACTAAGATTCAGATTAAGTTTTAATTATTAAATAAACCCCCAACCCCGGCGGGGAAATAAAAGTGAGGCCGGAGAGGAATATGGCAAGTATTAATTTAATTGACTCCTTTCAGGAATTTAAAGATGCGGAAAACATTGATCGGCCTACGCTGATGAAAGTTATGGAAGATGTGTTTAAGACACTTATCCGCAAAAAATATGGTAGCGACGAATGCTTCGACGTTATTGTGAACGATCAAAAAGGTGATCTGGAAATTTTCCGTCGCCGTACCATCGTTGACGATGATGATCTATACAATACCCTTACTGAAATTGAGTATAAGGATGCCATTAAAATTGAGCCGGATTACCAGGTTGGTGAAGAACTGTATGAGGAAGTGGACATTCAGAAAGAGTTTGGCCGCCGTGCAATTCTGGCCGGCAAACAAACACTTGCAGCACGTATCAACGATCTGAAGAAAAATATACTGATAAAAAAATACGAAGAGCGTGTTGGAGAAATTGTGAGCGGAGAAGTTTACCAGGTTTGGAAAAAAGAAGTGCTATTGCTTGATGAAGAAGGAAATGAAATGTTGCTTCCCAAATCGGAGCAGATACCTTCCGACTACTTTAAAAAAGGCGAAAGCGTAAGAGGCGTAGTAAAAAAAGTAGAATTAAAAAACAGCCAGGCTGTAATTATTATATCACGTACCAGCCCTTCATTTCTGGAAAAATTATTGGAAATTGAAGTGCCTGAAATTTTTGACGGCCTGATTGTTGTTAAGAAAATCGTTCGTGATCCGGGCGAAAGGGCAAAAGTTGCAGTAGAAAGTTATGATGACAGGATTGACCCCGTTGGAGCCTGTGTTGGTATGAAAGGAAGCCGTATTCATGGTATTGTCCGCGAATTGAAAAACGAAAATATCGATGTAATAAACTGGACCAGTAATACCCAGTTGATGATTCAGCGTTCATTAACACCGGCAAAAATTACCAGTATGGAACTGGATAATGAAAAAATGCACGCAAATGTATATTTAAAACCCGACCAGGTTTCGCTGGCTATTGGCCGCAGAGGCGTAAACATTAAACTGGCCTGTGAGTTAACCGGTTACGAAATTGATGTTTTCCGCGATAACGAAGGTGAGGTTGAAGAGTTTGATATTGACCTGGATGAATTTACAGATGAAATTGAACCATGGGTAATTGATGAACTGAAAAGAGTTGGTTGCGATACAGGACGTTCTGTATTGGCATTAACTGCAGAAGAACTGGAACGCAGAACAGACCTGGAAAAAGAAACAATTGATGAAGTAAGAAGAATATTGACTGAAGAATTTGGAAAAGAGTAAGAATAGAATTTTAGATTATAGTGGAACTTTATTAAGAACACTTAGAAGAAAAATAAGTCCGTTTTTTGATAACGGACAAACAAAAAAACGAATGTCAGAAGCAACAACACCAAGGTTAATGGCTGCGGCCAAGGAATTTAATATAGGTACAAATACCTTGATAGATTTCCTTGTGTCTAAAGGTATCAGTGAAGACCTGAAGCCGTCTACAAAATTAACGGAGACCATGTACCGTATTTTGCAGTCGGAGTTTCAGCAGGATAAAGTGGCGCATGAAAAAGCCATGCAGATAGACCTTCCAAAGGGGGCTGGCGCAGGTGATATTAAGAAGAAAAAAGACGAACAGGATCTCTCTTTCAATAAAAAGGAAACTAAAGTAAAACCGGCAGAAGAACCAAAACCGGCAGAACCTGTTCCGGTTTTAGCTGAAGTAATTGAACCCGTAAAGGAAATTGTAAAAGAAGCAGTTGTAGAAAACGAGACTTCCGGGGTAACAAAAGTTAAAGCACCCGAGCTGGAGGCCCCAAAAGTAATTGATAAGATAGATCTTGATAAGATAGACTCATCTACAAGGCCCAAAAAATCTGCAAAAAAGACCATCGAAAAAGAAGAAGTTAAGAAAGCGGAAGCCCCTGTTGAAAAAGCACCGGAAAAAGCTAAAAAGGCTGAACCTGTTGCAGAAAAAATTGAGGAAATAAAGGTTGTAGAAGAGCAAAAGACAGAAGATACTGCACCAATTATTGAAAACATAAAGGCGAAAAAATTAGAGGGTCCAAAAATCATGGGTAAAATTGAATTACCCGTTGATAATGATACCAGGCCTAAAAAAGGCGGAATGGACGAAAAGCGCAAGCGTAAGCGCATTCCGATGGAAAAGAAACCCGGCGAAGCACCACAGTCCCAGCCATCAACACAAAACAGAAGGCCCGGCGGCAGTACAACAGGTACCGGCGCATCAAACAGGGCCGGTGGGCCAGGTGGTGGCAGGTTTAACAGGCCTGCAACAGGCACACCCGGAACCGGACGCAGGGAAGATAAGGTAATTGACGCAAAAGAAATTCAGGATAAACTAAAGGAAACACAGGCCAAACTGGCTGGTGCAGGCGGACGTGGAAAAAGCTTAAAAGCAAAATATCGTAAAGCAAAACGAGATGAGCATGCTGAACAGGCAGGCGTAGGAGGAGACGAAAGCAACAAGCTACAGGTAACCGAGTATATATCTGTAAGTGAACTGGCTGGTTTGATGGATGTAAGCTTTGCCGATGTTATCAGCAAGTGTATGAGCCTGGGCATCATGGTTTCTATTAACCAGCGCCTGGAAGCGGATGTTATAGAACTGGTTGCCAGCGAATTTAATTTTGAAGTAGAGTTTATCGGGGTTGAAGATGCCGGGGATCTGGATATGGATATTGAAGAAGACAGCGAAGAAGATTTAAAACCAAGAGCACCTATTGTTACCATCATGGGTCACGTAGATCATGGTAAAACTTCACTGCTCGATTATATACGCAACACCAATGTTATTGCCGGTGAGGCCGGTGGTATTACCCAGCATATTGGTGCTTATGAAGTAACATTACCAGACGGAAGAAACATTACATTCCTGGATACTCCCGGTCACGAGGCGTTTACGGCCATGAGGGCACGTGGTGCCAAGGTTACCGATATTGCAGTAATTGTGGTAGCGGCTGATGATGCGGTGATGCCGCAGACAAGGGAAGCTATTTCACACTCACAGGCAGCCAATGTGCCCATGATATTTGCCATTAACAAAATGGATAAAGATGGTGCTAATCCTGAAAAAATTAAAGAACAGCTTTCCGGCATGAATATATTGGTAGAAAGCTGGGGAGGAAAATATCAAAGTCAGGAGATCAGTGCTAAAAATGGTCAGAATATAGAGCTGTTGATGGAAAAAATATTATTGGAGACAGATATTCTTGAATTAAAGGCAAACCCGGATAGAGAAGCAAACGGTACCGTAATTGAAGCTACGCTTGATAAAGGCCGCGGCTATGTTGCCACCATCCTGGTTCAAAACGGAACCCTGAAAGTGGGCGATATGATCGTTTCGGGTCAGAATTTCGGTAAGGTTAAAGCCATGTATAACGAAAGGAACCAGCGGGTAGATATAGCTCCTCCTTCAACCCCGGTTTTAATATTGGGATTGAATGGAGCACCACAGGCAGGTGAAACCTTTAAGGTTTACGAAAACGAAAGCGATGCAAGGGCAAATGCCTACAAGCGTGGACAGATATTACGTGAACAGGGAATGCGTGCCCGTAAACATATCACACTCGATGAAATCGGACGTCGTTTGGCATTAGGGAGCTTTAAAGAACTGAATGTAATTATTAAGGGTGATGTGGATGGATCTGTGGAAGCATTGAGCGATTCTTTACAAAAACTAAGCACTGCTGAAATTGTAATAAAAGTGATTCATAAAGCCGTGGGTGCTATTACCGAAAGTGATGTTACCCTCGCCAACGCATCGGATGCCATCATTATAGGTTTTAATGTAAGGCCATCTATGCAGGCAGCTAAATTAGCCGAGCAGGAAGCTATCCAGATTAAATTATACTCCATTATTTACAACGCTATTGAAGAGATCAGGAGTGCGATGGAAGGTATGCTGGAGCCAAGTGTTGAAGAAAAAATACTGGCCAATGTAGAGATAAGAGAAGTATACAAGTTTGATAAAGCCAGCGTGGCAGGTTGTTTTGTGCTGGACGGTAAAATGGCCAGGAACAACCGTATCAGGCTTATCAGGGATGGTATTGTAATATTTACCGGCGAGCTTGGAAGTTTGAAAAGGTTTAAAGACGATGCTAAAGAAGTTACATCCAGCATGGAGTGTGGTTTAACCATCCGCAACTATAACGATATAAAAGTGGGCGACATAGTAGAAGCATTTGAGGAAATAGAAGTGAAGCGTACTTTGTAAGAAGCTTCAAGTCGCAAGCAAAAAAGGGGATAAGCCTTAACATTAAAGCATGCCCCTTATAGCTAAAGTCTTGTAGCTTGTTACTATTCTGAATCTTTTGTTAAATGAGCGTACGTAGGTTCTGTGTTATAAAACAGAGGTCTATTTTTGAAGCTGTTCTGGCATAAGTTGAGTACAGAGCAGCACGAATAAAATTATTTTGATGAAAAATTATTTACTGTTATTAATTACATCTTTTGCATTTGTATCTGGATATGCACAAAACAGTCAGCCAAAGAAAATTATAGCTGATAAGATTATTGCGGTAGTAGGCGATAAGATTATTCTGAAAAGCGATATTGATAACAGCATTACTGATATGCAGCGGCAGAATATTGAGATACCTGCCAATGCCCGTTGCTCCATGCTGGAACAGGCCATGGGAATTAAAGCCCTGGTACTGCAAGCCGAAAAAGATTCGCTGCCGGTTACAGACGAAGAAGTGGAAACGATTATCGATAACCGGATACGTGGCTTTATAGGCCAATTCGGTTCAAAAGATGAACTGGAGAAAGTTGCCGGAAAAACCATTTACCAGCTTAAGGAAGATTTCAGGGAACCTATACGAGACCAGGAACTTGCCAAAGCCATGCGCAATAAAGTGGTAGAGAACGTGCATATCACTCCCAAAGAGGTTAATGAATTCTATAAAAAAATTCCTAAAGACAGTTTACTCCTTTACGAAAGTGAGGTTGAGATCAGCCAGATTATTATCTATCCCAAAGCAAACAGGGAAGCTGAAGAATACGCCATAGAGCAGTTAAAGGAAATCAAAGCACAGGTTGAAGCCGGAAAAAAAGATTTTGCAACGGTTGCCAGTGCAGTTACCGACGACCCCGGCAGTAAAGAGACGGGCGGACAATATGATGTTAACCGCTATTCAAAAGAACTTGATCCAATTTGGCTGGGTAAAGCTTTTACATTAAAACCAGGCCAGATCTCAAACCCCTTTAAAACTAAGTTTGGTTATCACATTATGCAATTGATTAGCCGTGCGGGTGATGATGCTTCGGTTAGACACATACTGCTTATCCCGCAGGTTACTTCGTACGAATTAAAAGAAGGGAAGGATAAACTTGATTCAATACGCGACCTGCTGGTTGCAGGTACTATTGATTTTGGTGCTGCGGTTGCACGCTACAGCGATGATGACGGCAGTAAATTCACCGCCGGGCAAATTACCGGAAGAGATGGAAGTAACTATGTAACCATTGATCAGCTTGACAAAGACATGGTAGCCCAGTTGAAAGATCTTAAAGTAGGGCAATATTCTCACCCAACCGACTATGTTGACGAAAGAGGGAAAAAAGGTGTAAGGTTAGTATATTTAAAAACAAGAACAGAACCTCACCGTGAAAACCTGAAAGACGATTATAACCGGGTAGCCCAGCGTGCGCTGGAAGAAAAAAAGAATGATGTGCTGGAACAATGGTTCAACAAAAAGATAGTTACCTATTATATTTTGGTAGATGATGAATACAAATCATGCCCTGAAATGGCCAGGTGGGTGCCTGCTGCAAAAAACTAAATAATGTATCACATATAAAACAAAGCGTTCCGGGTAACATACGGAACGCTTTTTTTTTTAATACTTTTGTCACTTGTAACTAAATAAAAAACAGATTGATAGAAACTAAAAAAATAATAAGACAGGAAGAACAGGCCATTCTTGTGGGCCTGGTTTATAAAGAGCAGACGGAACCCATGGTAAACGAATACCTGGACGAACTAACCTTTTTGGCCGAAACCGCTGGTGCCATTGCTGTAAAAAGATTCACTCAAAAACTGCCCCACCCCGATAGCAAGATATTTGTAGGCAAAGGAAAACTGGAAGAGATAAAACAATACATACTGCTAAAGGGAAATATCAGCCTGGTTATATTTGATGATGAGCTCACCGGTTCACAAATTCAGAATATAGAAAAAGAGCTGAACGTTAAAACCATTGACCGGAGCGACCTGATACTGGATATTTTTGCCAGCCGGGCCAAAACTGCCCAAGCCAAAACACAGGTAGAGCTGGCGCAGTATCAATATATTTTACCAAGGCTCAAAGGCATGTGGAAACATCTGGAACGTCAGGGAGGCGGTGTAGGAACCCGTGGACCCGGTGAAACTGAGATTGAAACAGATCGTCGTATTGTTAAGGATAAAATAGGCCTGCTTCGTAAGCGCCTGGCCGAAATTGATAAACAATCGGTTACCCAGCGCAAAGACCGGGGCGAATTTATACGGGTGGCATTGGTGGGTTATACCAATGTAGGCAAATCTACCTTAATGAATATTTTAAGCAAGAGCGACGTGTTTGCCGAAAACAAGTTGTTTGCCACGTTGGATACCACGACCCGTAAAGTAGTTTTTGAGCAAACCCCGTTTTTGCTGAGCGACACCGTTGGGTTCATACGCAAACTGCCGCATCATTTGGTTGAAAGCTTTAAAAGTACCCTGGATGAAGTGCGGGAAGCAGATGTGCTGCTGCATGTAGTAGATATTGCCCATGCCCAATACGAAGAGCAACTGAATGTGGTTAATAAAACCCTTGCCGACCTTGGGGCCGTAGATAAACCCGTAATTACCATTTTTAATAAGATGGATAAATACGAAGAACAGGTATTTGATCAATGGCTTGAGCCAGCGGTAAAAGCTGAAATACTGGATGATTTAAAGCAGCGCTGGCAGAATGAAACAAAGGGCCCCTGTGTATTTATTTCTGCTACCGAACGGATCAACCTGGATAATCTTCGCCAGTCTATCCTCAACGAAGTAAGAGAAATGTACCGGATACGTTATCCATACAGAGCCGAGTTTTTTTATTAAAAATGTAAGTTGCCGTCAGACAGGTCACCTGCATTTTTTCTGTGCTTTAGTGTATCTGTGGCAAAAAATTGTTCCCGAAGGGAATTCACTGCGTGAATTTTGAGATTGCTACTGAAACACATAAGCACTGAAAAGAAAATTTCTATGTTTCCATGCCTCTATGGCAAAAAACCATTTCCGAAGGAAATAAAATAAATCAATGGCTACAACCCCAACCTGGCATAAAATAGCCGACAACATATCCGAAATTAACTTTAATGCCAACGGCCTGGCGGAAATGAACGTAAAGGGCAAAACAATTTGCATTGCCAAACATAACAACCAGCTTTTTGCCTGCACCCAAAAATGCCCCCATGCCGGAGCCTTACTGGCTG
The DNA here is from genome assembly GCA_038328115.1 of Chitinophagales bacterium. Taxonomy (GTDB): domain Bacteria; phylum Bacteroidota; class Bacteroidia; order Chitinophagales; family Chitinophagaceae; genus Ferruginibacter. The sequence continues at coordinate 5,758 of JBBQLS010000080.1, read as the reverse complement.
ATGGACACTTAGATGCATTGGGAAACCTGGTTTGCCAACTACACAAATACAAATTCAACCTAAAAAACGGCAGAAATATCAGTGGCGAAGGGTATCACTTAAAAACATTTAATGCAGAGCAAAGGGAAGATGGCGTTTTTGTTTGTCTGGAGAATGCTGCCTTTTTTTGAACAGCATTTACAGGAGCCTTGTTTGTAACACAGACCTGTTTGCCATAATATTTTCATACACTCCTCATACTCTATCCTGCCTTGGTCCATACTGTATCCATATAGCATCTGCGCCATAGTGTAGTTTAACCCGGATTTTGCAGTTGAAATCTACTGTGGCTTCCAAATACAAAACAGATAAGCCTTTCAGAACATTTTTTGAATTCAAAATAGTTCACTATTCTTTTATCCAAAAAATAACCTGAAACCCTTATCTGTTTTGTATTTGAAACCCTCGCTACGATTTCAACTGCAAAATCCGGGTTTAAAACATGCGCTTATTCAATATTTGCCTTCCGGTTCTCTTTGCTTTGCTGCTTTTTTGCCTTCCGGCATATAGGCTTTAATGAACGCATTAGCAATTTCTTAACATAAAAGACGGGTAAATTCCAAGCCTTTTTTTGAATGTTAGAATTTTCATTTTATCTTTTCGATGAATTTCGACAGTCAATTAATATTGAATTCACAATATCCTGTAAGATCCCCGATTAATCTGCTGACTCTAGAGTTTATAAACATCACCGGAGCTTAAATCAGCCCTGATAAAATCAGGGTAATTTCCCTAAACAACCCAATTCATTCAACCAAAACCAGCAGTATGAAAAAATTGTTCTTTATTGTAACAACACTTTTTTTTCTTTTGTCATTTTTTCAGTCGAGCGCCCAAAAAGCGATAAACGGCAAGCAGAAAAAAACTGAAGCAAAAAAAGATAAAAGTTTAAAAGAGGAAGATCGATTTGAGGGGGTGGAAGATAATGATATGTATGATGGACCCGCCCAGGCAGAAAGATTTGAATTTGAGCGCACCAAGGATCCGGCCACGGGCCGGGTTCCACGAGAAAGATTGCTGCCTGCTCTTGACAAGACCCTGCAAATGCGAAGAAGCAATCAAAATGCCAATTTTACTCAAGTTGTATTAAACTGGATAGAACGCGGACCTGTTTCCGACAGTACCGGGCCAACAAACGGGAATACCAGGCCCAATAATGCATCTACTTCTGGAAGGATCAGGGCTGTCTGTGTTGATATGGCGGATGTAACGCAGAAAACAGTTTGGGTTGCCGGCACAACCGGCGGCATCTGGAAAACCACAGATATTACCGTAAGTCCTGCCAACTGGATCCTCGTTAATGATTACCTGGTCAACTTGTCTGTAATGGCTATTTGCCAGAATCCGGCCAATACCGATATCATGTATGCCTGTACCGGGGAAAGTGCATTTAGTGGCGATCTGGTAAGGGGAGTGGGCGTTTTTAAGAGCATCGATCATGGAGTTACCTGGAATTTACTACCGACTACCAGCACATTTACAAGCTGTACACGAATATTATGTGACCCTGCGGGAAATGTGTATCTGGCTACCAGGGGTACTGGTTTACAAAGATCATTAGACGGGGGGGCAACCTGGACCGACATTACCCCAGCCGCTGCACCTAATTCTGATATCTGTGATATGAAGCTCAGCCAAACCGGCAGGTTACATATGGCAACCGGCATGCAGTCAACACAAAGTTATTTTTATACGGATATACCAACAACGGCAACTTCTGCAGCCGGATGGAATGCGCCTGCAACCCCTTTTCCCTCTTTTAACAATCGTGCAGAGATTGCAGTTAGTGGCAATGCATTATATGCCTTACCGGCAAATAATACTCAATTTGTGCCCATTATTTACAAGTCTACTGATGGTGGTGCTAACTGGGCAGCCTGCGGCACATCACCTGCCGGTGGCTTGATGGGTACTTCTGGCCAGGGATTCTGGGACCTGGAAGTGGGTATTAATCCGGCAAATTCAAATCAATGTATTGCAGGCGGACTGGATGCGTGGAAAACAATTGATGGAGGCGCCACCTGGACCAAGATATCCACCTGGGTAGGTAATACAGGGGAATACGTACATGCTGATCAGCATAACGTAACCTGGTTTGACGGGGGTAATAAACTAATAATCGCCTGTGACGGCGGTATTCATTATTCTTCTGATGGCGGTGCAACTTTCCGTGACCGGAATATCGGGTTAAGAATAAAACAATTTTATTCTGTAGCAGTTCATCCAACTACCACAAACTATTTTATCGGCGGAGCACAGGATAATGGAGCCCACCAGTTTTCGGTGGCAGGATTAGGCGCTACTGCGGAATATCATGGAGGAGATGGCGGATTTGTAGCCATTGACCAATTGCAACCCCAATTTCAATTTAGTACATACACCTATAATGACTACTATAGAAGCACGGATGGCGGGGCTACCTGGACGAACGTGACACTCAATGGGCTCGGCCAATTCATCAATCCATGGGCCTATGATAATACAGCTAAGATAATTTATGCCGCCAATGATCCCGGCCAGTATTTACGCTGGAATGACCCGCAGACGGGTAATTCAACAAGCACTATGACCATTCCTGCATTTGGTACAGCAAAAGTAACAACTGTTTTTGTTTCACCTTATACAGCTAACCGGGTTTATTTTGGTACGGATGCCGGCAAGATTTTTAGGGTGGATGCAGCAAATGGAGCTTCTCCTGTAGCTACCGATATCACCGGAGTATCCATGCCGGCAGGGTCGAATCCTTCCTGTATTATTACCGGTACTAATGATAATAACCTGATGGTTATATTTTCGAATTACGGCATCATGAATATATGGATATCTACCGATGCGGGTGTTACGTGGGCAGGCTCTGACAATACTTTACCTGATATGCCGGTAAGATGGGGTATGTTTTTACCGGGTGATAATACAAAGGCCTATATAGCCACAGAGACAGGTGTCTGGGAGACCGACCTGCTCAGCGGAGGCACTACCAACTGGGTATCCAATACCACGTTTCCAAGGGTGAGAACAGATATGATCAAGTACAGGCCGAGCGACCGCACTGTTGTTGCTGCGACATACGGACGTGGAATGTGGAGTACAACGGTACCTGCTGTCGTCTCATCTTCTACTGACTATTTCCGTTCCATTACTTCGGGTAACTGGAATGCGCCTGCAACCTGGGAAAGTTCTTCTACATCAAATTTTGCTGCAGTTGTCAGCCCGGCAACGCTTACCCCCGATGTCACGTCGAGCAGAACAGATATAAGAAGTGGTCATACCGTAACTGTTACAGCTAATGTTACCAGCAGTCAAACATTTGTTAACCCTGGAGGAGCTTTGGTAGTAACCGGCAGCACACTAACCATTAATGGAACCCCGGGTTTAACGGTTCAATCTTCTTCAGCAGGTACGGGAAGAATCGGCAATTCCACCGGTACCATTACCGGTAATGTAACGGTAGAACGCTATATCAATTCGGATGTAGCAGGCCGCAAATGGCACCTGCTGAGTGGTATTGCTACAACTACCCCACAAACCATTCGTGCCAGTTGGCAGGAAGGCGGCGGAGCGCCATCCACTCCTAATATCGGCACCTGGATAACCGATGCAGGAACCCCTCCGGGATTTGATGGGACCTCGCTCTCTGGTTCTATATTAAAGTATAATTCTGCTGGTCCAAGCTGGCTTTCTTTAGCAGCTACCAATGCCGGCAGTATCAATGCCGAGCGTGCTTATATGGTGTTTGTTCGTGGTGACCGCTTTGCGCAACCACCGCCAAACGCATTGCAGGCACCAACAGTATTAAGAACTACCGGTACATTAAACCAGGGTACACAACCAGCGGTAACGGTTTTAAATGCCAGCCCGGGTTATACCATCATGGGTAATCCTTTTGCATCACCTATCGACCTGGAGAATGTTTTAACTACCGCCAACCTTGGCCAGTTCTTCTACGTTTGGGATGCCAGTATTGCGGGCAATTTCGGTGTGGGTAAATTCAGGCTGGTACAAAAGACGGGAGCAGGAACTTATACAGCCACACCAACATCGGCAAATGATAACAGCCTTCGTTATATCCATTCGGGCCAGGGCTTCCTGCTGAAAGCAAACGGCGCAGATGCCAGTGTGGTATTGGATGAAAGCCATAAAACGAATTTACTTTCTGTTGTAAATCCAATTGTGAATACAGCAGGCAATCAGCAGATATATACTGAATTGTCGATAGCTGACCCGGGCAGTACTGAATATGTAACCGATGCGGTACGGGTATGGTTCAATGACATGTATTCAGCCGGCACTACAGATGATATTTTGAAGATGGGCAATTTCTCTGATAATCTTTCATCTTACCGCGAGGGTAAAAAATGGATCGTGGAAAACCGTCCGATGATCGTTAAAAATGATACTATCTTCCTGAGCCTGTCGGGGACGGCTATTCATAATTACCGTTTCAGAATAAACACGGCTGATTTTGTACAATCCAATGTAACCTCCTTTTTACAGGATACCTGGCTAAATACCAACAAACCGTTAAACTTAGATGGCAATGTAACCAATGTAGATTTCAGTGTTACAGCAGATCCTGCATCAGCCAATCCTGATCGTTTCCGGATTGTATTTGCGGCAGCGGCACCGTTGCCTTCCGCCTTTACCAGCGTAAAAGCTACACAGCAAAACAATACTATTGCTGTTGAGTGGAAAGTTACCAACCAGGGCAGCATTGCCAAATACGAGGTTGAAAAATCTACCGACGAGGTGAACTTTACCAAAGTAAATACGCAAACAGCTAACAGTGCATCAGACGCAACCTATAACTGGGTAGATGCAAACCCGGTTTTGGGCAATAATTACTACCATATACGCAGTATTGGAATTGGTGCCGAAGTTAAAATAAGCCAGGTGGTAAAAGTTATTATGGGCAAGGGAATTGCACCTTCCATTACTGTATATCCAAGCCCGGTTGTAAACAAAACCATGACGGTATTATTTACGAACATGGATAAGGGTACTTACCAGTTGCGGCTTATTAATACAAATGGTGCGCTGGTCCTTAGCCTGCAGCTAACCCATATTGGTGGTAATGCAGTACAGCCTGTACCATTAAGCCCCGGTATTGCAGCAGGTACTTACCAATTAGAGATCATTAATCCTGATAAAAGCAGGTCGGTAAGGGCTGTTGTTATAACAAACTGATAAAAATAAAAAAGCGTTTCCATCGGTTTGATGGAAACGCTTTTTCAACTTCCATCTGATTAAGAACTAAAACTACTATTATAAAGAATTTTAAATCAGTACCTGTTTTACAGTAATAATAATGATTGCTTTTTTTTATAGTACCGATGCTTGCCATTGCGCAGGACCCTGGTGGTGGATCTGATGCTCCAATAGACGGAGGGTTGAGCCTGTTAATTGCAGCAAGGGCTGCTTATAGGGTAAAGAAATACAGGAATGGGAGGAAAAGGGAGGAGGTAGAGAAGTAAGGAATAGAGGTTAAAGAAATAAGAAAGGGAGCGACCGGAAGGGAGGGCACTGAAAAAGAATGCATTATACTTACAGCAAACTGTTAAGGGGGATATTGGACAAGGGATAATTGCAAAAACATAGAAGATGCCATTTTTATGTGGATTGTCTCCTGGTTTTTTGCCTCACAAAACGCTCTAATAATGGGATATAAAAAACACCGGTAAAATAGGTATTTTAAAGTGACCATTTCACCTGAAAAATTGAT
>JBBQLS010000079.1:0-15765 GCA_038328115.1 Chitinophagales bacterium | reverse complement strand
GCTGATCCGCAATTTGATGTACTTGCCATTGGCAACTCAGTTGGCACGGGCGATAAAGGAATTTTAGCACAGGTAATCGAAGTAAAAAACTTTGAGGAACTCAATCAGCGTAAAGAAGAAGTAAAAGGTAAAATTGTATTTTATAATTACACTTTTAATAAAACTTTGTTGAAAGGAGCTTATGGCGATGCGGTAAGATACCGCAGTAATGGAGCTTCTATGGCTGCAAAGTATGGAGCATTGGCTGTTATTGTGCGTTCTGTAACCGGAGCTTACGATAATAATCCACATACCGGCGCACTTAGGTATAATGATTCATTCCCTAAAATTCCGGCCATGACTATCAGCACTAAAGGGGCAGATAAACTAAGTGGCTTAATAAAAGGTTCGTATAAGTATGATGATCTTTTTATCAGGTCAAATTGCCAGATGTTGGCGGATACCATTGGGCATAATGTAATTGGAGAAATTAAAGGTTCGGAATTTCCGGATGAAATAATAACCATCGGAGGTCATCTTGACAGTTGGGATCAGGGAGAAGGGGCCAGCGATGATGGAACAGGTGTTGTGCAAAGCATTGAAATACTAAGGGTGTTTAAAACGATTGGGTATAAACCCAAACGAACCATCAGGATCGTTTTATTTGCCAATGAAGAAAATGGCACACGTGGAGCCAACAAATATGCAGAAGAGGCAAAAGCAAAAAATGAAAAACATATTATGGCGATGGAGAGTGATGGCGGAGCTGAATATCCCAGGGGCTTTGGTTGTGGAATGACCAAAGAACAGTATGCAAAAGTACAAGGCTTTGCAAAACTTTTTGAGCCTTTTGATGCAGCAAAGTTTACCTTTAGTGAAGGCGGTGGTGGCGGTGCCGATATTGGTCCGCTGCAAACAACTTTTAAAACCGCACAGTTTGGTTTAAACACAACAGGACAACGGTATTTTGATATGCACCATTCAGCTTTGGATGTGTTTGAAAAGGTAAATGCGCAGGAACTGAATTTGTGTGCCGTTGTAATGACTTCCATGGTTTACCTGGTAGATAAATATGGATTATAAATTTAAAGCACAATAAGATGGAAGATATAAAAGCAGATAATGTTATTAAGGAACAACCGAAAAAGAAAAGTGGTTTCCGCAAATTTCTCCGGTGGTTTATATTTATTGTTTTATTAACCGGGGCCATAGCTTTCTGGTGGAAGTATTATTTTGTTTTTGGCGAAGGGGTTAAATCCGGCCAGTTGAATTATGTTGTTAAAAAGGGAAATGTATTTAAAACCTATGAAGGAAAACTTATCCAGGCCGGATTTCGTTCTCAAACTCCTGGTGCTATAAATTCTTACGAGTTTGAGTTTTCAGTAGCCGACGATAGTATTGCCGGTATTCTCATGAACAATAGCGGAAGTTATTTTGACCTGCATTATAAAGAGTATAAGGGAACTATTCCCTGGCGGGGATTCAGCCCCTTTGTAGTAGATAAGATTATCAGTATGAAAAAGGTTGACCATTAATCAGGTAACTGCATGCAATAAAAATATAACCGGCTTTTTATGGAAGTCGGTTTTTTCTTTTTTCCAGTCAGCTATGGTTTTTGTTTTTATAAACTCATGGGGGCCTGTTAGCTCAGCCGCAATACAAAGCCTGGTTGATGGCTTACAGGTTTTCAATAAATTTTCTATCAGTTGATTGTTTCGGTACGGAGTTTCAATAAATATCTGTGTGCTGTTTTTCTTTTGAGAGGTTATTTCCAAAGTAGTTATTACTTTATTTCTTTCCAGGTTATCAATAGGCAGGTAACCAATAAATTCAAACTGCTGTCCGTTCATGCCGCTTGCCATTAATGCCAGCAGTATAGAACTTGGGCCCACCAATGGTTTTATGATTGCATCCATTTCCTGGGCTGCGGCTATTAATATTTGCCCGGGGTCGGCAATGCCGGGGCAACCGGCTTCACTAATGATGGCAATATTTTTTCCATCTTTTATTTTTTTCCTGAATGCCTGCATCACTTCATTTTCGGCCTTATGTATGGTAAACCACTCGTAGGCATCAATTACAATTTCTTTACACACGCTCTTTAAAAACCTGCGGGATGTTCTTTCGTTTTCAGCAAAAATAACCTGGCACTTTTTTACTGCATCAATAATGTAAGGAGCAATGGTTTCAGTAGCTGATTCGTCCAAAACACTTGGAATAAGAAATATCTGTGATTGCATAATTATAAATTAACCTTCCCCGAAATGTTTATTAATCCTTCTGTCTTTGCTTTATACAAGCTGATAGTTGCAGCAATTACAGCATAGCTTGGTGCAAATAACCATCCCAGCACAGGTATTAAATGCATCAGGTAAAAAACCATACCATTGCCAATAGCAAGGCCCTTGTGGCGTCCTATAAATCCAATACTTTGCGAAGTTGACAATTTATTCCGTTCGCAACTGTAATCAAGCATAGAAAAACCGAGGTAGTAACATTCAACCAGCAGCGCAAGTAAGGGTGTTATCCATCCAATAACAGGAATAAAAGCGAGGATCAGAATAGAAACAGTATATACGGTTTGCCAAAGCATATTACGCAAGGCCAGTTTTATACCTCTTGCTATGTCTTTCATTAATTGTTTAAAATTGAATGGATATTTTTTTCCTTCAATGATCGCTTCTGTTTTTTCGCTCAGGTAAGCAAACAAGGGCGAACCTATTATCAGGAACAGGTATTTAAATAGTGAGAAATAAAATAAGAGTAAGATCAGGTTTAAGATAATTTGCCCAAATATCAGTAAAAAACTCAGCCAGCTATTTTGCATTTTTCCCATCCATTCGGCTACGCCCGATTTTTGCAGCATAAAATCAATAGCACTGCTGCTTGACACCACAAAAAGGTAAATACCGGCACAAAAGAGCAGTGTATAAATTAAGCCTGGTATCAGTATCCATTTCCACAGTTTGTGCCTGATTATAAAACGATGTGTATGATAATAGGCCTGTATGGATATAATGATCTCTTTTAGCATTTTAATTACTTCTCATTTTAAAATCTACCATTCGACATTGCTCCGTATTTTAGCTTTAAAGTTAATACTATAATGAAGAAATTGCCCATTCAATTTTATAAGCGGACAGATGTAGTTTCAATTGCAAAAGAATTGATCGGAAAAATTATAGTTACCAATTTTAATGGACTGATAACTTCGGGCCGCATAGTAGAAACCGAAGCCTATATCGGGGGTACAGACAAGGCATCTCATGCTTTTGGAGGAAAGCGTACGGCCCGTAACGAGCACATGTATGCCAGTGGGGGCACAGCGTATGTATATATCTGTTATGGTATGCACCATCTGTTTAATGTGGTTACCAATGTAAAGGAAGTGCCTGATGCAGTATTGATAAGAGCTGTTGAACCTTTAAAAGGGATTAGCATAATGCTTCAGAGAACCGGTAAATTAGAACGGGATAATACCTTAACAAAAGGGCCGGGTAATGCAGCAAAAGCGCTGGGTATTTCAAAAAACCATTCAGGCATTAAGCTGGTAAAGGATAATATCTTTATTGCCGATGATGGGTTTAAGATTGATATTAATTCAATAGGGATAAGCCGACGTATCGGTATAGAAAGTTCGGGCGATGCAGTATTAAAGCCCTATCGTTTTTATGTTAAAGGCAATCCATTTGTAAGCGGCTCTCCAAACAAATAATGGCAAACCGAATTTCATTTTAGGCTGATGTAGCAAGACTGAAATTCAAGCCAGGCCTTTGTGACATTGGTTATTGCACGCAGGGCCTATGGGGTAAATGTCAGTAGGTTGTCCAGCTTTCAAAATTTTCATTCATGGGGTCTACACCATTAAACCTGTTAATTACAGGGTTGTATTCTCTAAAAAAGGTACTGTAATAATCTGCCGGGTCTTCCACATCATCCTGTCATTCGCTGCCGGCGTTATATAGTTTTTTGTTGGCCTTGCTGGCAGGGCTGTATCTGCCGGTTAGCTGCATACCAAAGGATTTTATACGGAAGTAACTATCCAGGATTTTCCTATACGTGGCAAAGCTGTTTATTTAAAAATAAAAGGAAGACGCTGGCGACATAAAAACAATCCAAAAGAAATTATTCTGAACGATTATTCATTTGTAGCTGAAGGTTCTAAATTAACTAAAGAGCCTGCAGATTTTTTAAAAGAAACAGATAGATGCACGGGTAGATACGATTAGCAACATCAATAGTTATTATGGTGTAAAGGCTCAAACACTTCGACAGGGAGTTACCTAATTATCGCTGTATTCATGTTTCATACTTATAAACAAATTTAAGACAGAATGGCATAAAATTATCTACTGTAAAATCTGGGTTAATCCCCTTGTCTGGCAACAGTTATAAACCCTGCCATTTGTCTTATCTTTGTGAATTAACGATTTATTTATGCAGAGAATCGCAGAATCTGAACTGATCATCAACCCCCGTGGTGCCATTTACCATTTAGATGTGCGGCCCGAAGAACTGGCCGATACCATTATAGTAGTAGGCGACCCCGAACGGGTTAAAAAAGTAAGTGTTCATTTTGATAAAATTGAGCATCAGTTGCAACACCGTGAATTTATCACCCACACGGGCTATATCGGCAATAAGCATTTATCGGTAATTTCAACAGGTATTGGACCCGATAATATTGATATTGTTTTTAACGAATTGGATGCACTTGCCAATATTGATTTTGAAACAAGGCTGATAAAAGAAAATCTTACTAAATTAAATATTATTCGCTTTGGCACATCAGGTTCTTTACAGGCAGATATTCCGGTTGATAGTTTTGTTGCATCATCGCATGGCCTGGGACTTGATAACCTGCTTAATTTTTATCAATACGAAAAAACAACAGATGATAAAGCAATGGTTGATGCATTCATTGCTCAAACAAATTTAGATACAGCCATTACCAGCCCTTACGCGTTCAGCGGCAGCGAAATGCTGTTGCAAAAATTTGGTGAAGGATTTTACAAAGGCATTACAGTAACCTGTCCTGGGTTTTTTGGCCCGCAGGGAAGAGTGCTGCGTTTAGGATTGGCAAGTCCCGGACTGGTTGATAAGCTTACGCATTTCAACTTTAATAATCACCGAATCACTAACTTTGAAATGGAGACTTCTGCCATTTATGGTTTGGGCAAACTAATGGGGCATGAATGCCTGAGCATTAATGCTATCATTGCGAACCGGGTTGTAAAAGAATTTTCGAAAGAGAGCAATGCGGCTGTGGAAAAAATGATAAAGAAAGCGCTGGAGGCTTTAACGACTTCTTAAAAACGGAATGCCGTGTTGAGGCACTCATAAAAATGTTTTAAGCTCTTTGCAAATGACAAAAAGGTTTTTTTCTCAGCTTTACTGCGAAAAGGGTTTGCCACGAAAGCACAAAGACACGAAGCAAAAAAATGCTACGCATTTTCCTTAGTACCTTCGAGTCTTAGTGGCTAAATTCAATTTTGTAAAAAATTGTTTATCAACCTTTTAAAATACTTGTCATCAGCAGCCTTTTGAAGCATGATTCAGAAAGTATAAATATAAAACGCCTTCGGCATCCTTCGACAAGTTTGGGATGACAGAGGCTGAAAGTAAAACAGATTAAAATGATTGCAACAAAAATAATTCCTGACTTCTCCTCACCTGCTCACGTTGACCAGGTTGGTATTGAAGAAAGAGCGGCCAGATTTACCAAGCGGAGTATAAAAAACGAAACCAAATTAAATGGTTTGTTGCTGGCACTGAACATGATTGACCTTACTACACTGGAAGGAAAAGATACCGAAGGAAAAGTGAAGCAGCTTTGTTATAAAGCCATTCATTTGCATGATTCATATCCCGATTTACCAACGGTGGCAGCCATCTGTGTTTATCCCAGCATGGTAAAAACAGCAAAGAAAGCATTGGAAGGTTCGGGAGTAAAAGTGGCGTCGGTTGCTACAGCATTCCCCAGCGGTCAGGCGCCACATGATATAAAGATTCGGGATACAAAATTTGCGGTAGCCAATGGTGCTGATGAAGTAGACATGGTAATATCGAGAGGTAAATTTTTAGAAGGGGAATACAATTTTGTATTTGATGAAATTGCCGCCATTAAAGAAGCCTGCGGTGATGCAAGACTGAAAGTAATCTTAGAAACCGGCGAACTGGTTACTTTTGATAAAGTGCGTAAGGCAAGTGATATTGCCATGTATGCCGGTGCTGATTTTATAAAAACTTCTACTGGTAAAATTTCACCGGCGGCAACCATGCCTGTTACGTTGGTAATGCTGGAAGCCATTCGTGATTTTTATTACAAGACGGGAAAGAAGATCGCAATGAAACCGGCCGGTGGCATTTCAAAATCGAAACTGGCTTTGCATTATTTGGTTATGCTGAATGAAACACTTGGCGAAGGCTGGATGAACAACGAATGGTTCCGCTTTGGTGCCAGCAGTTTAGCAAATGATATTTTGATGCAGTTGATGAAACAGAAGACAGGTGTTTATCAGTCTGCAAATTATTTCTCAATAGATTAGTTTCATATATAAATCAATTTTATGCAAGTTCAGGCACAGTTAAGTAACCTTCAGCAGGAATTATTGAAGCTTTACGCTTCTAATATTTCTGAAACCGATTTGTTAGTTATAAAGCGTTATCTGGCAAAATTCTTTGCCGAAAAAGCTATTGCCGAAGCTGATAAAATATGGGATGAAAAGGGCTATACAACCGAAACGATGAAAAACTGGCTGAACGAAGACAACGAAAAATATGGGCAGTAAAATCGTTGTAGATACGAATGCACTTGTGTCGTCTTTAGCATCAAAATCGATATTTCATAAGCTGATATAATTGATTTTAGATGAAGAGGTGAGCATGTTTGTTACTGATGAAATGATGTATGAGTATGAAGAAATACTGCATCAGAAATACTCAATATCTGTAGCACAAAATTTTTTATCGGCATTGAAAGAAATACCAACAGTGGCTTATGTAAACATATATTTTAAATGGAATTTACTATCGCAGGATAAAGACGACAATAAATTTGTTGATTGTTATCTTGCAGCAAATGCTGAATACTTAATTACGAATGATACCGGTTATAATGTTTTAAAAAGATAGACTTTCCAAAAGTAAACCTTATAAAACTGGAAGATTTTTTAAACTTATACAAATAAAAGCATCGTTGTAACCAGATAGTGATGCAAAAAATTAAACAAATGGCAAAAGCAGTAAGAAACAATACAATAAAATTAAAATTCGATAGTGCAAGAAATTTAGCACCGGCACCTGAAAGTAAAAGCGCTGCTAAAATAGATCCGCAGTATGATCTGTTCATCAACGGTAAGTTTGAAAAGCCCCAAAGCAAAAAATATTTTGCAACCATCAACCCGGCAACTGAAGAAAAATTATCAATGATAGCCGAAGCAAATACGGCTGATGTAAACAAAGCTGTTGTGGCCGCAAGAACGGCTTATAATAAAACCTGGAAAAGAATGCCTGCCGCCGAAAGGGCAAAATATATTTATCGCATTGCACGTATGATACAGGAACGTGCAAGAGAATTTGCCATCATAGAAACATTAGACGGTGGTAAACCCATTCGTGAAAGCCGTGATTTTGATGTACCCACTGCAGCCAATCATTTCTTTTATTATGCTGGCTGGGCCGATAAACTGGAGTATGCTTTTCCTAACCGAAGAACAGAACCATTGGGCGTGGCCGGACAAATCATCCCCTGGAATTTTCCTTTACTGATGGCAGCCTGGAAAATTGCACCGGCATTGGCTTGCGGCAACACCGTTGTTTTAAAACCGGCAGAAAACACATCACTTACTGCATTAAAGCTTGCTGAGATTATACAGGAAGCTGACCTTCCGCCCGGCGTTGTAAATATTATTACAGGCGCAGGTGCAACGGGCGCAGCAATCGTTAATCATGCCGACATAAATAAAATTGCATTTACTGGTTCTACCGAAGTAGGAAAAATTATTAAGCGTGCAATTGCAGGTACCAATAAAAAAGCAACATTAGAATTGGGTGGTAAAGCTGCCAATATCATTTTTGATGATGCACCACTCGATCAGGCGGTTGAAGGTGTTATCAACGGCATCTTTTTTAACCAGGGACATGTATGTTGTGCAGGCAGTCGCCTGTATGTACAGGAATCTGTTTTTAAAGAAGTGGTTCGTAAATTAAAAGACAGGCTGGAAACTTTAATTGTTGGCGACCCGATGGATAAGAACACCGATATTGGTGCCATCAATTCAAAAGCACAGTTAGACATCATTAATAAATACATAAAAATTGGTCAGCAGGAGGGTGCAGAAATGTACCAGAGTTCATGCGCCTTACCCAAGAAAGGTTTTTATTGCAGGCCAACCATCTTCACCAATGTGGCACAAAGTAACCGCATTGCCCAAGAAGAAATTTTTGGACCGGTGCTGGCTATACAAAGTTTTAGAACAGATGATGAAGTGATTGAAAAAGCAAATAATTCGCCTTATGGCCTTAGTGCAGGTGTTTGGACAGACAAGGGTTCCAAGATATTCAATCTTACAACAAAATTAAGAGCAGGGGTTATCTGGGCAAATACATTTAATAAGTTTGATCCAACATCGCCGTTTGGTGGTTATAAAGAAAGCGGATATGGAAGAGAAGGCGGATTGCATGGGTTGAGTGCTTATATAAATTTGACAACGTAATAATCGCCGGGAAGACGGTAAGTCGGAAAATATAAAACGGCTTACCGACTTCCCGGCAAAAAAAATAATTATGGCAAAGACATTAAAAAAACGGCTTGAAGTTTTAAAAACTTACAAAATATATATTGGTGGTCAATTCCCCAGAACCGAATCTGGCAGGTATTATGTGTCAAATAATAGCAAGAAAGAAAATCTTGCAAACGTATGTTTAAGTTCAAGAAAAGATTTTAGAGATGCTGTGGAAAAAGCACGTGCTGCATTCGGCGGCTGGAGCGGCCGGGCTGCTTTTAACCGTGGGCAAATTCTTTATCGCATTGCCGAAATGCTGGAAGGAAGAAAAGCACAGTTTATTGATGAGTTGATGAAACAAGATTCTTCTGCATCACAGGCAGAGAATGAAGTGAACCTTTGCATTGACCGTTTAATTTATTACAGCGGCTGGTGCGATAAATTTCAGCAACTGTTCAGTTCGGTAAATCCGGTTGCATCTTCGCATTTTAATTTCTCAGTTCCCGAACCAACGGGTGTTGTTGCAGCTATTGCTCCGCAAAACACTTCTTTATTAGGATTAGTTTCGGTTATTGCGCCAATTATCACCGGTGGAAATACATGCATTGTGCTGGCATCTACAACAAAGCCACTTTGTGCAGTAACATTTGCAGAAGTACTTAACAGCTCCGACTTACCGGGCGGCGTTGTAAACATACTTACCGGAAAAGTTGCAGAGCTTGCTCCTTTCTTTGCCGACCATATGGATGTGAATGCAACCGTTTATTGCGAGGTAGATGCTGAGACACAAAAAATGATCAAAGAAAAATCTGCCTTGAATGTAAAAAGAGTACTGCTTTATGATAAAATAAAATGGAATGATGCAAGTGGACAATCTCCCTATTTTATTATGGACCTGCAGGAAATAAAAACTACCTGGCACCCGATTGAAAATATTGGTGGAGCGAAAGCAGGGTATTAATTTATGCTAATACTATTTAAGATTAATTTTCATTTTTTATTTTGCAGTTCTCTATAGTTTTTACTTCCATATACATATAAATGCTGTTTCTTTATTTGTTCCCAAACAAGACTGCTATCTATCCATTCCTTTGATAATATCGTAGTTTCCGAATTGCACTTTTTTTGTAAAAATTCTAAATTTTCCTTAGTATTAAAATACATTGTTTTAATTTCTTCTCTTGTAAATTTGACTTTTAGTTTCCTTCGCCATTCCCTAGACTTCTCTATATTTTCCTCATAATCGTCATAGTCTCGTTCACTTAATTGCTCTGGATATTCTGGTGAACCATTATAGCTACAATCAGGGCAAATAAACATTCCTGTATCCAATCCTATTTCAGGATGTGTGCAATTTCCCTTAATCTTCTGCAATTCTTTTTGTAATAATTCAATTTCAGGCTCAAATTTATTTTCAATGATTTTTATTTCTTTCTGAATTTGTTTTACACGGTTTTCAATAATACTACTACAGATACGCACATTGGAATCTAATAAATTTATGTACCCTTGAATTTCTGAGTCAGTCCACTCAACAATTTTTCCTTCTATATTAAGTGTTCTTTTTTTTATTTGTTTCTTCTGACATCTTATTGTTTTTTAGGTATCATTTATTAAGGGGGTGAAAATTTCAGTAATTTTCAAAACAAATCAGAATGAGTTCCTGTTCTGATCAATATCAATGTATTGCTGTTAACATTAATTTGCCAAATCAATAACCAATCAGGCTGTATATGGCATTCCCAACAATCTTTATAATTACCTGCAAGTTTATGGGGTTTATTTTTAGATGGTATCGGCGTTCCGTTTGCAAGAAGGGTTATTATATGCTGAATCAACGACTCTTTATATCCTCTTTTAAGAGCAAGTTTATAATCACGTTTAAAACTGCCTGTATATTCAATATTATACATTACTTGTTAAGGTCTGCAAACAATTGTTTTAGAGAAGCGGCTTTTTTTGTTTTACTCATTCTTGCATCATCAATAGCTTTTTTTGTAACTGCGTTAGGTTCATTAAGTATTTTGGCAAAAGGGAGTGTTTCAATTAGTTCTACCAATTTTTTTGCCTGCGCAGTTTTTGTATCTATAGTTATATAAGTCATTGTTATAAAAATTTATAAAACAAAAGTAATTAAAAAATTATAACGCTGTTGCCGAATTTAATCACCCCACCAACCAAACCTGCAACAAAAACACTCCTATCCCAACCGCAAAACCCATCAGCGCCAGCCAACTGATCTTTTTTAAGTACCACATAAAATTGATTTGTTCAATACCCATTACTGCAACGCCTGCGGCAGAACCAATAATTACAGCACTGCCACCGGTGCCGGTTGTTAAAGCTAAAAATTCCCAGAAGGAATGATCTGTAGGATAAGTACTGAGATTGAACATACCCTGCGATGCAGCCATCAATGGCACATTATCAACAACGGCGGAAATCAACCCTAACGCTGTACCAATTAAGTAATCATTTTTAAATGTACTGCTGAGCCATGCAGCTAGGCTTGTAAGCAACCCAAAAGACTGTAACGCTGAAACTGCCAGCAATATGCCCAGAAAAAAAAGTATGCTTGGCGAATCTATTTTCTGCAATGCTCTTGATACCGTGTACCTGTCTGCAATTTCGGCGTCTTTCTTTTTATGTATGATGGTGGTAATTACCCACATCAATCCAAGGGCGAGTAACATACCCATGAAAGGCGGCAAGTGAGTAATCGTTTTAAAAACCGGTACAAAAATTAAAAAACCGATGCCCGAAAATAAAATGATCTTGCCCTCATGTTCTTCCCTTGGTGTGCAGTATGATTGAGGCATGGCAACAATATGCTTTCTCCTAAAACGGTACGCAACAATTATTGCCGGAATAATGCAGGCGGCAAGACTTGGCAGTATCAGTTGTTTCATAATGCTCAATGCAGTTATCTGTCCGCCAATCCAAAGCATGGTGGTAGTAACATCCCCCAATGGGCTCCAGGCGCCGCCTGCGTTGGCAGCAATAACGATCATCCCCAGAAACCATATCCTGTCTTCCTTTTCACTTAACAATTTAGCACAAAGCGAAGTCATTAAAATGGCTGTTGTTAAATTATCCATCAGGGCCGAAAGAAAAAAGGTGATACTTACAATAAGCAGCAACAGTTTTGCTTTGCTGGTAGTTTTTATTTTTTCAGTAATGATGTTAAAGCCATTGTGCGAGTCTATCAGTTCAACAATGGCCATGGCACCCAATAAAAAGAAAAGTATGGAAGCTATTTCGCCCAGGTGATGCAGCAATTCATCTCCCACCGTTTCGGCAGATTCAGCTTGTAGTATATAGATCGTCCAGCAAAGAACACCGGTTATTAATGCCGAGGCTGCTTTGTTAAGTTTTAACGGACTTTCAAAAGCAATGGCCACATAACCCAAAACAAAAACAATTATTAAACATGTAGCTACCATTTATTACCGGTTAATTTAATGGCAATTTAAACTATCTGGTTAATAATTCAGGCTGTTATCAAAGATGCTGTATGTAAAAATGTATATTTTTGCATTGAAATGAAAAAGGTTTTCGCTTTTATATTGCTTCTATGCCACATGAACGCTTCTATGTTCCTGCCACAGGTTGCTGAAGCGGATACATACGATAACAAAGGGCGGATTAAAGACGACATCAACAGTGTGGCGGAATACATCGAAGTTGTGTTGGGATACGACCATACAGCAGATGATGAAGATGATGACAGCGGCCAGAATTTTCACCTGGTGAATGCAACGGATTATTTTTATCAGCAGGAAATAAAAATACTGGAAGATAAAAAATTTACTGAAGCTGTGGCGCATATTTATACCGGGTATATCTCCCGGAGGTTGAATACTCCCAGTTACGACATCATAGCACCTCCACCCAAGGCATAATTTCCATTTTTTATTTTTCTTGTTCAACCTTTTTAAATACAGGTTGCAAAACATCTGGTTATTCAACAAGTAACCCATTGTCTCATTACAAATATCTTATTCCATGAAATGGAAAACTACATTCTATATAAATTGGTTGTTCATATCACTTACGTTATCCTCATTGCTTTCCTGTGGAGATAAGGAAAAAAAAGATCTTGATAACATAGAAATAAAAACTGTACCAGTTGCAAGACAACTAAGCTCAGTTGAAATACAAATACACGCTGCCATTATTGATATTGAAAAAAAGGATATAGAACTTTTTGGGGACAAGGTTTTAAACATTGATATTGAAGGCATGGAAGTGATAAAATATTCGAGAAAACAATACCTCGTTGACGAATTAAAATCGCAGCAGGAAAATTTTAAAAAATACATTGACTACCTGAATAATACCGCACCAAAAAACAAGGCAATGGACAACCCTTTAAAACGGCAGGAAAGCCAGGATAAACACAATGCTGTTGTTGCCTACCTGGAGAAAACAATCAGCAAGGCTACTGATAAACAGGAAATTTATAAAGTGGTCTATTACCTGCAGGCACACACAAATAAAATGAATTATACGCAGCCAAAAATAGTTTATTTAGATGAGGGAATGAAAAAAATAATTGCTGATTATAGTTTTTTAAAAACTGCTTATTGAGGTGAGTATTTACTGAGGTTAACTTCGATTCTATTGACCAACATTATCTGCAAGCTAAACTATGCTAATTTTATTTCCATAGATCTTTTTTAGAACGAGGTTGCTTGTTACCGCTGGTTATTAAGTTAGCTATAATCTTCCCAAATATCCACAGTATTATTGCCAAAAACCAAAATTCTGATACCGTAAAAATATCTGATACTTTCATTTTCTTCTTTTTTCATCAAAGCTGTCAACAAATAAAGTCTAAAATGCTCATCTGTTTTCAATAAACTATTCCATTGAGTATAAACTTTGTCTGCAAATTCGTTGAAGTCTGTATCTATCTTGTAAGTAAACAACATGGCATCAGTCGTTTTATATTTTTTACAGGTTTCATAAAGTTTTTCAATTTCTCCCTTGGCTTTGAATATTGTATTTGTGTCAAATTCCCATTCTGCACATAAATAAACTGTTCCCTTATTGTCCCTGATAGCACCATCGTGCCTTTTTTCAACTTCAAAGTCACATAAGAAGTTAAGTGTCTGGCAAGTTTTAAAAAATGTATTGGCTGTGTGATGTGTCCAATTAGAACGGGCAATTTTATCACTACAATAATAATCCGGAATGTCTTTGATAAACATCGTCGAGAAATTTTTACAATGAGGTCAGTTGCAAACTCAGGTAAAATTGTAGCAGTTGTTTTTTTTGAGAAGTGATTATATACTGAGGCGATTTCCTTTGTTACTTCAAGTTGTAAGTCATCAAGCAATACGGTTTCCATAATTAACGCTGCCTGCTTTTACATTGCACACAACTTTAAAATATACAAAACTATATTATCTAAATTATTATTTAGCTAAAGCCAGAATTCAAAAATCAGTTACCCCGCCTTTAAAGGTGGGGTAACAAAATAAAAAAGCTTCAAGGCTGCTTTAGCCCAATAATTTAAACCTCCTTCCCATGGCAATTCTTATACTTCTTACCACTGCCACATGGGCAAAGGTCGTCGCCGAACGATGCCTTAATTCAAAAACTTCACTTAATAATGAGCCGATTAAAATCCCTAATCGGCTCAATAATTTCCTATATTTGAGCCGATTAATAAAAATAACCGGCTCATGACAGTTTATAACTGGCAACAAAACGACTGGACAAAATTCAGCTACAGCTTAAATGGCATGGCAGACCTGTTGTATGCCTTTGCCGAAAATAGTGGCCGCCTTTCAGGCTCCTTACATGCCATGCCAGCAGAGGAACAGTTGCTTTTAACTATTGACAACATGGTGGCCGAAGCCCTTAAGTCTTCTGAAATTGAAGGAGAGTTTTTAAACCGCCAGGATATTTATTCTTCTATACAAAAAAACCTGGGACTTGTAACGAAAATACCTGCTATAAAAGATAAAAAAGCAAAAGGCATTGGCGAACTGATGGTAGATGTGCGTAAAACTTTTAACCTGCCACTTACCCAAGAAAAAATGCTGCAATGGCATGTTATGTTATTACATGCCGACAAAGAAATGATTGCTGTAGGAAAATGGCGTACGCATAAAGAACCCATGCAGGTAATATCGGGTGCTATGGGAAAACAAAAAATACATTTTGAGGCTCCGTCCAGTAAGGATGTACCGAAAGAAATGAAAGCTTTTATAGGATGGTTTAACAATACAATGCCTGGCGGTCAAGATGAAATTAAGCAGGCTCCGGTACGTGCAGCCTTGGTTCATTTATATTTTGAAAGCATTCATCCTTTTGAAGATGGTAATGGAAGAATAGGCAGGGTATTGGCAGAAAAAGCATTGTATCAGACAGCAGGAACACCACTTTTGCTAAGCCTTTCATCAACCATTGAATTAAATAAAAAAGAATATTACCTGCAATTGGAAAAAGCATCAAAAAGTAATAAGGTAACAAACTGGGTACATTATTTTATTAAGTTGGTGATAGATGCACAAAAACATGCAAGAGCGGAAATTAATTTTACACTTAAAAAAAGTGCCTTCTACAATAAATACAAAGAACAATTAAATAACAGGCATTTGTTAGTTATACAAAGAATGTTGGCCGAGGGATCGGCTGGTTTTAAAGGCGGCATGAATGCAAGAAAATATACAGGTATTACTAAAGCTTCAAAAGCAACTGCCACAAGGGATTTACAGTTTCTTGTTGAAGAAAATATTTTTATACCTATTGGCAAAGGAAGAAGCAGTAGTTATGAAATTAATTTATAAGGTTGATGCAAATTCATTGTAAACAAAAACCGGTTCTAAAAATGAAACCGGTTTTTTAATCTTATTGAATTTCTTACACCTCCTTCCCATGGCAATGCTTATACTTCTTACCACTGCCACAAGGACAAAGGTCATTTCTTCCCGGTGCTTTCTCCACACGTATAGGTTCCTGCTTTATGTGTTCTGATGGATCGTTATAATCGTTGTCGGCACTTAATTGTTGCGGGCCTCCATCGGCACCGGCAAATTCTTCCTTGCGC
>JBBQLS010000078.1:0-15767 GCA_038328115.1 Chitinophagales bacterium | reverse complement strand
TGCAATGTTACTAATTGCCTTATGTATTATCAATCTGAAACTACAGATATTCTTGGGTTTTTAATTACAGGAAATATTCCTGTATTGGATGCAAATTGTAAAGCTGATCTTACAGCAAATGGAAGTAAATAATTTTATCGTGTTCCCAGTTCAATCACTTCTGCATCTTTCATTTCTTTTCCATCAATCACAAAACGGATAATGGTTCTTACTTTATGCCATCCATGTTTTCCGGCTGCGCCGGGATTCATGTGCAGGCAATTAAGTTTATCATCGTACATTATTTTTAAAATATGCGAATGTCCGCTGATAAATAGTTGCGGACGGTGAATCAATATTTCTTTTTTTGTTTCGGGATTGTATTTTGGAGGATAGCCACCAATATGCCTCATCATCACTTTTACGCCTTCGCACATAAAAATGAGCTGCTCCGGGAAATCAGTTCTTATATCCTGTCCGTCGATGTTACCATATACGCCTCTTACCATAGTCAGACGAGACGTGAGAGCCTGTGCAAAATTGCCGCCACCAAAATCGCCGGCATGCCAGACTTCATCACAAGTTTTGAAATGATCAAAAACTGATTCGTCTAAAAAACCGTGTGTATCTGATATAATTCCAATTCGTGTCAATATCCTGTTTGCAATTATTGATTTGTAAATCTACAGAGATATTATAATTTGTTAACCGAATCAGTGGGAAAATCTATTAGCTGATCTCTTGCTAATATATGGTTCCATACATATCTATTTTAAGTAGCCATATATCTGTTCCTCCATAACCGGCAATACCTGTTAATACTCCATTGTTAGGCGAAGCTGATATACCCGCAATGATATAACTACCATCGGCTAAGCCAATGATACAATCAAACTCATCTCCGCTGTTTCCACCGGCGAGTTTTTGCCATTGTGTTGTTCCTGCGGCACTGGCCTTTAATAACCATCCATCGCTTGCGCCAAAACCAGGATTAGCAGCCAATGTTCCAGTAAGCGATGAAGAAGAAATACCCGTACAGACAAAACCTCCGTCGCTTGTTTGCAATAAGCTTATGAACTTATCATCATCAGCTCCTCCTGATAATTTTTGCCATAGTATATTTCCTGATGTATCTGTTTTAACAAGCCATCCATCCAGTAAACCATTATTTATAAAACCTGTTAATGTACCGGTATTGGATGAAGCAGAAGAGCCGGCTAATAAATAATTATTATCAGCAGTAACCTGTATTGTATTGAAATTATCACCAGCACTTCCTCCCAGCAATTTTTGCCATAAGATATTAC
This sequence comes from Chitinophagales bacterium, assembly GCA_038328115.1. Classification (GTDB taxonomy): domain Bacteria; phylum Bacteroidota; class Bacteroidia; order Chitinophagales; family Chitinophagaceae; genus Ferruginibacter. The sequence goes on along the minus strand of JBBQLS010000078.1, from coordinate 14,481 downwards.
CCAATGAATCGGTTTTAAGTATCCATCCATCCTGCAGGCCATTATTGGTAAGCCCTGCCAATGTGCCGGTTCCGGAATTTGAAGAAGATGATCCGGCCATATCCAATGCGCCACCATCGGTTGATATTATATGATAGAATAGATCGGTAATATCGCCTCCAAATAATTTTTGCCATACTAAATTTCCATTAAGGTCTGTTTTCATCAGCCATCCGTCCGCCGCACCATGATTGATGAGACCTGTAAGCGTGCCGGTATTGGAAGAATAGGAAGAGCCGGCAATTACAAAACCTCCATCGGTAGCTGGAAAAACCGAATACAAATAATCATTATCACTTCCACCAAATAATTTTTGCCAAACTGTATTGCCATTTGCATCAATTTTAATTAGCCAGCCATCTTCACCGCCATTATTTGTAATCCCTGTTAAAGTTCCGGTATTGGATGAATTGGCAGTACCGCATAAAATAAAACCTCCGTCATTGGTTGGCTGTATATCATAGATAAAATCAAACAGCCCGCTTCCGCCCAATAGCTTTTGCCATTGTATTTTTCCGGTTGCGTCCAGTTTTATTATCCATCCATCCTGGCCGCCGCTGTTCACTAAACCTGTAAATGTACCCGTGTTACTGCTGTTAGTAAAGCCGGCTAATACAAAACCGCCATCATTGGTTGGGAAAATATTTCTTATAATATCTGACCCACTGCCCCCGATTAGTTTCTTCACTGTTGACTGATTAATAATCAGGCCACTCCATCGGGTATTGCCAAATATCTCCAGACTATTGGTACTGGTATTATAAATGATAAGGCCCGGCACGGGATTTACAATCGCATTGCGTTGTGCATTATTCATGCGGGGTGGTAAAAATCCTTTTGTTGTGGAGTTAACATCAAGCAATGCAGAATTTTCAGGAGTAGTAGTTCCAATACCTACACTTTGTGAAAATGAGTCAGTATTTACTAAAAAAAAGAAACCGATAATGAAATTGATAATTATTCTTTTCATAGTGATATCATTATTGTGGCCCGATAGCAATTATCTTTATCGTATAATTAGGAACAAAACCTGCGGCTTTAGGATTATTTATAAAAAGTGAACCGCCGCTAGTTGTAATATTTGTAACAGACATAATCACTTCTGCAAAGCCGCCACCACCGGTAATATTGCCTACATATACATCAGGTGTACCACTAAAACTTTCAGGAAAAGTAAATGGAAGATTGATAGTGCCCCCGGCTAAAATGGAAGTATTTACCGTGACGGTAGTAACTAATTTTTTTTGTTGAGTACCATCATTACTTCGAATAAGCCCCTTACTATTTTGAACAGTAATATTTCCATAGGTATTTACACTGACTACAGAAGTATTTCCTAATTGTATAGCATTGGATTGGCTAACTACCGCATTTGCTCCGATTGCAGTAGCATTAGTAAGGTTACCGGCAGAAGTGCTGGCATTATATCCTATCGCTGTATTTGCACTACCCGAAGTGTTTATATAAAGTGCTTTTTTACCAATGGCAGTATTCTGAGCCCCTGAACTAAAATATAATGCAGAATCACCTACTGCAATAAGATTGCTACTGGTAGTATTTGCATGTAAAGCATGAACCCCTACTGCCACATTGGAATAACCGGTGGTATTTAATCCTAGCGCAAAGAAACCGACTGCCGTATTGCTGTTTGCCGAAATATTGGATGAAAGCGCCTGCTCCCCAATGGCCGTATTATTACTGCCCGTTGTATTATCAAACAAAGCATAGGGAGCAACCGCAGTATTATTATTTCCCGTTTTATTAGCATTTAAGGCTGCGGTTCCTAAGGCTGTATTTTGTAAACCTACTGTATTTGAATCGAGCGATATAAAGCCTAATGCAGTATTTGAATAACCGGTTGTATTAGAAAATAAAGCCCTTTTACCAACAGCTGTATTCCAGTTTCCATCAAAATAATTGATGGCATCTTTCCCATTATTAAATAAAGCTGAATCACCAATAGCCACTAAATTACTATCTGCCAGGGCAGAAAATAATGAATAATTTCCAATAGCAACGTTTGAACTTCCCGTGGTATTATTATATAGCGCAAGTGCTCCATCTGCTGTGTTGTTAGTTCCGGAAATATTATTAAAAAGTGCAGTAGAACCATTAGCTGTATTATTTAAGCCTGTTGTATTATTATAAAGTGAGTAATAACCATTGGCTGTATTGCCAATACCCCCGATATTGCCGAAGAGTGCATCAAACCCATTAGCTACATTTCCATACCCTGTTTCATTCCTGAAAAGAGTTCCGGCACCATTGGCGCTGTTACTATACCCGGTAGTATTCAATCGCATACTATTGCCACCTATGGCTGTATTATTATAACCCGAAGAATTACTGATGAGAGATTTATAGCCAATTGCTGTATTGAATGTACCTGAAGTTATGGAGTCAAGTGTACGAAAACCGATTGAAGTATTATTTGACGAAGTATCAATAAGACCGGCATTAATATTATTGATTTTAAATTTTAAAGGTTTTAGATCAGTAGTGCCAATAAAATTATTTGCGGAGTTGGTTCCGCTATTACCTGTTAAACTCCAGCCACTGCTAAATACAATAGTTTGCCAGTCAGGCACAACAGGCGTTCCCATATTAACCATCAATTGATTCTTTACGGAATCATAAACTAAAAGTCCTTTGGCCGGGTTACTAATAGTTGTAATGGCCACCGTATTCATCCTGGGAATCAACAGCCCTTTTGATGTGCTGCTAACATCTAATATAGAAGATGCATCCGGGATAGTGGCAGTGGTATTTATTCCCACACTTTGCGCCTGCACTGTTACAAACAAAAAGGAGGCAACAACTAATAGAAAAATTCTGTTCATACATTTTATTTTTTATTTACCGGTATAGATTCCAGCTTTATTATACGCTCAAGTAATTCATTGTTTAGGTTTTGCTGTGCATCATTTTTCTTTTTCAGTTCTTCAATTTGCTGTTGCTGTTCCTGCACTGCTTTTACCAATGGCATTACCAATTCTCCATAAGCAATACTGTAATTATCTGTGGGGTTGGTTGGTGTATGAACTATATTTATTTGGTATCCTTTACTTTTTATCAGCTTGTCTACTTCCTGTGCTATCAAACCCATATGTACCATATTTTCTGCTTCGGCATAATCAGCTTTTTTTAATGCCGCCAGTTGCTTGGGATTATTTTGCCGAAGAAATTTATCAAATTCAAATGCATTGTATTGATAGGTTACCGGGCGAAGCGCATTGATGAGATCGAGGCCAGGTACATTTTCCTTTACATTACTTTTAAAACGGCCATCACTTACAGTGTAGGAAGCTGCGCCTTCTACAACAGTTACTGCCGAGTTGCCAAGCCTTATTTTATTATTGGCATTTGCAATAGAATTTGCACCAATTGCTGTGGCATTAAACAGGAATGTTGTACTTATATCTGAGCTATATCCCAACGTTGTAATAGAATTTCCATTTATATTTGAGTAAAGGGAGTTTTCGCCAATGGCGGTATTATACTTCCCATTTGTATTTGAATAAAGTGACTGATGCCCACTGGCAGTATTATAACTGCCATAGAGATTTGAAAAAAGGGCATAAGAGCCATTGGCAGCATTATATTCACCAGAAACGTCACCAGAAATAATATCATGATAAGATGTATTATTGTAAAGCGCACTATATCCAACAGCTGTATTATTAGTACCCCATAAATTTTTATTAAGAGCAGCTGCTCCATCGGCAGTATTATAATATCCTATTGTATTGGAATAAAGTGATTCATATCCGTTGGCAGTATTATCAAAGGCAGTAGTATTGGAATATAGTGCTGATGACCCGGTGGCTGTATTAAATCCCCCTGTTGAATTACTTCTTAACGAATAAATTCCATTGGCTGTATTATTATTGCCTGTTGAGTTAGTATAAAGTGCAGCATACCCGTTTGCTGTATTGTTATTACCGCCTGTATTGGCATTCAGTGAAATATAACCTGTAGCCGTATTACTACTTCCCCCTATATTGGAATAAAGTGAATTATAGCCTGTGGCTGTATTGGTGCCACCTGTTTGATTCAGGTACATCGCATATCCTCCCGTAGCAGTATTATATGAGCCGCTTGTATTGCTGTTTAGCGCAGCAACACCATGCGCTGAATTATAATTTCCGTCTAAATTGGAATATAAAGCAGCGTACCCGTTAGCTGTATTTTGCTGTCCGCTTGTATTCAGGTAAAGGGAGTACGTGCCATGCGCAGTATTATTATCGCCATTGTTGTTTTGCAATGCTCCTGCACCGGTAGCTGTATTGTTTATTCCACTGGTATTAACATTCAGTGCATTTAATCCGGAGGCTGTATTGTAATTTCCAGTGGTATTACTAACAAGACTTTTGTAACCAAATGCTGCATTACCAATACCTGAGGAATTAAGACCAAGTGATCTGAAACCCAGTGATGTATTTAACAAGGCTGAATCAATAATACCGGCCCTCAGGTTTTTTATTCTGAAGATCAGTGGCTGTGCATCAGTTGTACCAATAAAATTATTTACAGGGTTGGTTCCGCTATTACCTGTTAAACTCCATCCACCGCTGTTTACTATCGTTTGCCAATTTGGCGTAGTGGGTGTTCCCATATTAACCATCAATTGATTATTTACAGAATCATATACCAATAAACCTTTGGCAGGGTTATTAATAGAAGTGACTGCGGTCGTGCTCATCCTTGGAATAAGCAAACCTTTTGATGTACTGCTGATATCCAGCATGGCTGAAGCATCTGCTGTTGAGGCTGTATTGTTGATGGCTACATTTTGCGCCGTTATACTACATGCCAGAAAACAGGAGACCGTAAGAAAAATAATTATTCTCATCGTTTTTATTTTTTATCAGTAATAAGTGATTCCAGTTTTTCGATACGACTGAGCAATTCGTCATTTTGTTTTTTTAGTTCCTGCACGGCTTTTACCAATGGCATTACAAACTGGCTGTAAGAGATGCTGTAGGTATCGGTAATATTTTGTGGTGCATTCACGCCATCAAAATGATAGCCGAGTGCCAAGGCAGTTTTTTCTACCTCCTGGGCAATAAAACCGGTTTGTATAAAATTTTCAGCTTTGTTATAGGTTTCAGCAGTTTTCATTCTTTTTGCCCTTATTGAATCGGGCATCATTTGCATAATATGTTCGTCTAATTTTTTTATATTGATAGTATAAGTAACGGGGCGTAGCCTGGTAATAAAATCAAGGCCAGGTACATTTTCATGTATATTTTCTTTGAACCTGCCATCGCTGAGGTTGCTCCAATTGGCATAACCGCCAATGACCATGCCTCCTATATTTTCGCCAATAACAACTTTGTTGCTGGCATTAACTAAAGCAGATGTACCAATAGCCGTTGCAGAAATTAAGTTTGGTAAACTTACATCTGCTTCTGCTCCAATCACTGTATTATAACTACCACTGCCGTTTGAGCCAAAAGATGATGTATGACTGCCTACGAAAGTATTACCATCTCCTGTTGTATTGTTGTAAAGAGCTCCGACTCCAATAGCTACATTGCTACTTCCTGATCCATTGTAATGAAGTGAATTTAATCCTGAAGCAGTATTATAATTGCCAGTTGTATTGAAATTTAAAGCTCCATCCCCTGTTGCTGTATTTCTGATCCCTACTGTGTTACTACCTAAAGCACCGACTCCGGATGCGGTATTGCCGTCGCCAGTTGTATTGGCATTTAAAGCCCCATTACCTAATGCTGTATTCGAAGCACCCGTGGTATTGTAATTTAAAGCCGAATATCCTGTAGCAGTATTATAATTGCCCGTTGTATTATGGTAAAGTGCTGCAACGCCAAAAGCTGCATTACCATTACCCGTTGTATTGGAATAAAGTGAATTAGTACCGGAAGCTGTATTAACGCCTCCTGAAGTATTATTTACCAGTGCGTAAATTCCCGTAGCCGTATTACTGGCTCCTGTTGTATTGTTATAAAGTGCTGCATATCCATTGGCTGTGTTATTATTTCCTGTTGTATTGCCGGCAAGTGAAATATAACCGGTAGCTGTATTACTTTCTCCACTTGTGTTGGTATAAAGTGCATTATAACCGGTTGCTGTATTAGTGCCCCCTGTTGTATTTTGGTACATGGCATAGCCTCCCGTAGCAGTATTATAAGAGCCGGTGGTATTGCTGTTAAGTGCCGCAACCCCATGTGCTGCATTATAACTTCCGCTGGTATTGGAATATAAAGTAGCATAACCGTTGGCTGCATTTTGTTGACCGCTGGTATTTGACTGAAGCGATCTTGATCCTACAGCCGTATTATTATTTCCTGTATTGGTTTGTAGGGCTGCCAGACCAATAGCTGTATTGTCGTGCCCCAAAGTGTTGCCGCTTAATGCGGAATATCCCATCGCACAATTAAAATAGCCGGATATATTTGAACTCATGGTAGAATAACCTATGGCTGTATTATATAAACCGGTTGTGTTTGCATACATAGCATAATTTCCAATAGCCGTATTTTTTTCACCTTCTTCCAGGCTTATATTGGCACCGGTTCCATTATTGTATAAAGCATTAAACCCCACGGCAGTATTGTCACTGCAATCGAAATTTTTGCCCAAAGCGTTTGCACCAACAGCCGTATTTTGAATGCCAGTTGTATTTCCAAATAATGCAGTTACACCACTGGCTGTATTGTACTTTCCACTGGTATTACTAACAAGACTTTTGTAACCAAATGCGGCATTACCAATACCTGTGGCATTAAGATCAAGTGATCTGAAGCCCAGCGAGGTATTTAACAGGGCTGAATCAATAATACCAGCCCGCAGGTTTTTTATTCTGAATATCAATGGCAGGGCATCTGTAGTGCCTATAAAATTTATAGCCGGATTGGTAGCGGCATTGCCTGTTAAACTCCAGCCGCTTTTATAAGCAATCGTTTCCCAGTCGGGTATGGCAGGAGTTCCCATGTTCACCATCAGCAGGTTTTTTGAAGTATCATACACCAATAAAGCTTTAGCAGGGTTGCTGATAGCAAAAATTGTAGCTGTATTCATTCTTGGTATCAACAAACCCTTTACAGCACTACTTACATCAAGCATGGCAGATGCATCGGCGGAAGCAGCTGTAGTATTAATAGCAAAGCCCTGTGCAAAGATCATGTTGCTGATAAAAACGGAAATGATAAAGAGTAATGATATTTTTTTCATAAATATTTTTTCAGTTAATCAAAATGGTCAGGCTTTTTGTAAAAAAAGTAAGTAATCTCTTTCCAGAATAAAGCTGCAATGGTTACGAGGCTTACCAAAACAATTCCCAGAATAAATGACATGGCTGTTTAGTTTAGGCACTAAACTAAGGGCTATATAAATTTCAATACTGCTGATTTATCGAAAAGTGGTTTTGATAAAGTAAATGGGGGGTATGATTTATCGGTACTGCTATGCAGAGAATGTTTTTTCTCTTTTTATGCGGATGATTACACTTGTGCCTGCCGGATTGTTTTGTGCATCTATCAGGTCTGTAATCTCTATGGGCTGTATGGCCGGTGTTTTATTGTAACTTATCAGTCTTTGTAGTGTTATATCTGTGGCTCTCGATAAATGTCCTTCGGGTAACTGATCATAATGATTAACTGCATTTGCCCTGCCTACTCCATTGTCAATGATCTCGCAAACGATGAGGTTTTGTACTGCTTTGATCCGGATAGTTAATTTTTTATCTCCTTCCTTTTTACTGAGGCCATGCCACAATGCATTTTCAACAAAAGGTTGCAGTATCAGCGATGGTATTTTTTCCTGGTAAATTTCCAGTTGCGGATCAATTGTTTCTGTATAATCCAGGTCAACATTCATTCTCAGCTTTTCCAGTTCAATGTATAGTTGTATGGAATACAATTCTTTTTCTATAGTAACCAGGTTGGCATCGGCATTCTCCAAAACATGCCGCATTAGTTTTGCAAACTTGCTGATGTACTTGCCGGCCTCATCACTACGGTTATTTATTATTAACGACTGGATAGAATTCATAGCATTAAAAATAAAATGCGGGTTCATCTGTGCCTTAAGTGCATTGCTTTCCAGTTCCTGCAGTTGGTTTTTTAATTCAGCTTTGGTCCTGATCTGTTTTATGCGGTATTGAAAAATACTAACCAGTAAACCAGAAGCGGCCAGGATGATCATCAACCTGAACCACCAGGTGTCCCAGAATGCCTTTTTTATTTCAAACGAAAAAACGACGGGGTTACTCCAGTCTGTATCGGGCAGGCGTGCCTTTACTTTAAACGCATATTTGCCGGGCGGCAAATTAACAAAAGAAACAAAATTATTAAACGCCGGCGAACTCCAGCTTGAGTCTAATCCATCAAGTATATAACTGTAACTAATGCCCTTGGTTCCGGAAATAAATACCGCCATGTAATAAAATGACAGTGTGTTTTTATCATGTGCCAGCCTTAATTCTGCGGGTAAACCAAACATAGGGGAAAGGGAATCGGCGTATAATGACCAATCTGTTTGTTGCAAGTTAAGTTTAATATTTTCTATCTGAATGCCCGGCGCTGTTGTTGCCCGGTTTATTTTTTCGGTATAAAAGCAAATCAGATTCTGGTTGGTGGCCAGCCAGATATTTCCATCAGCCGCCTTGGCAAGCCTGAAAGAATAGGGGTCATCCATGTTAAGATCAATGGCATTAAATAAAACCATAGGTTTATAAAACGCTTTACTTTTATCACCTGTATTATTGGAAAGGGACAGTACGCCCGAACTCATTAATAACCAGATATTTTTCTGGTTATCGAAACAAAGGTCAAATATATTATCATCGGGCAGTCCGTTTGTTTTATTAATTTGTTCTTTAAAAACCAATGAATCATTTTGCCAGGCATATCGCCTTAAACCTCTGCCATTATAAACTATCCACAGATCACCATTGGGGGCATTGCAGAATTTACGAATCGTAGCAGTTGAATTAAATTCATTCAATTGCTGGCTGCAAATGTTTTCCTTGTTTATCGAATATACAATTCCCTGGTCTGTGGCAAAGAGTATCTTACCATTTATACATTGGTGCAGGCGGATTACATTCCCTTTTACTTCAATATTGTTAATAACCGGAAGGGCACTGAACCCTGTATCATTAAATCCGCATGGAAATTTTTGTGTACGGATGGCTATTAATATTTTTTTTCTGTACGTATCAAACAGTACATCATACACATCATCGCCCAGGTGGGCAATTTGTTTACGCTGTTCATAAATGTTATTGCCATCCTGCATGCAAAGTACAAAACCTCTTACAGCGTACCAGTAGCGGTTTTTATTGTCAAGCGCATAATTATCAATAATGAGTTCGTTTTTGGGCAGCGTTGAACTTCCCTGCCGCAGCAGCTTTCTTTCCCCGAAAATACCTTGCTCAAATGTTTTCAATGTAGTAGTTCCGTCATTGATAATAAGCGGGCCTTGCAATGGCTGAATCATGTTGCGAATGATCTTATTAGTCAGCGATTTTGGCAGGGGGTATATTTTATATTCGTTTTCTGTTATTCTTACTAAACCGTTAAAGTCGGCCACCCAAAGGTTGCCACGGCTATCTTCGCAAATGCCCGAAATAAGATTGATCCGCTGGTTTTTATAAAATGTTTTTAAGCCAGTACTGTCATGCAGCTTTAAAAACTGAAGGCCGTCTTTTTTACTTCCGATCCAGCAGGTTTGGTGGCTATCGAAGAAATAAAAGAATATGCCTTTCTGCAGGCCCGCTAACCCCGGCAATTTAACAAGTTGCTCATTTTTGATACTATAAAGTCCGTCATCAGCAGATATATAAATAGAATTACCGTATTTGGCTAATTTATTGTAATAATACCCGGGTTCTTTATAGGGTGCAATCAATTTAAAACTGCCATCTTTTTTTTTAAGTACAATCAGGTTGCCGTAATTAATATAAATGCCGTCATCAGTTTCAATAAGTCCCCTGCATGCCTTGTTCTCATAGCCCGGGTATTCATTTATTTTAAGCCATTTGTTTGTAATAAAGCGGTAAATACCGGCATCAGTCAAGGCAAGAATATCGCCTGTTTTAGTTTCTGTAAAATTGAAAACAAAAGAAATACGCAGGGAGTCGGACAGGGGGTAAGTAAAAAAATGATTAGCTTTTAATAGTGCCATACCCCTTCTTGTGCCTGCCCAAAAACGTAGTTTCGAATCCATGAATAATGCATCGGTACGCAAATCCGGCAGTCCATCACCAAACCCGTAATTGATGAAATTGTTTCCGTCAAAACGACTCAGACCATTCGAAGTGCCTATCCATAAATAACCAGGTTTGTCTTCGTAAGTGCCGAAAATATAGGAAGATGGCAGTCCGTTCTTTGTTGTAAAAATTTTGCTGTGTAATTCCTGTGAGGATACAGGTTTAGACACAAATACAATAAATGCGATTGTGAATATAAGTTGCTTTATCTTTTTCAATATTAGATGACAACTGGAAGTCATCCTTTAAAAAATTTCATGAATGCTTCCTTATTACTGCGTGATACTTCAATTTCCTTCCCGTCATTCATTACCACTATACCTCCATCTGCTTTTCGGTACATTTTTATAAAGGCAAGGTTGATCATGTAGGATCGATGAACTCGAAAAAAATTATGTTCCTTTAATATGTCTTCATAATGGCGCAACGTATAACTGGAAGTGACTTTTGTTTTGTCTTTCAAATGAAATACCGTGTAATTACTGTTTGCCTGGCAATAAGAAATATCCTGAACCGGTATTATCAAATAGCCATCTGCTGAAGATATAATGATACGATCAGGAATTTTTTGTGGATTTTTTAATTGTTGGGTTAAAGATCCGATCTGCTCCTGCGGATTTTTGACTGCCTGGTTTATTCTTTTTACAGCCTTTATTACTGCAGCTTTAAATTCATCAGCATCAACAGGTTTCATCAGGTAGTCGAGCGCATTATAACGAAATGCTTTTACTGCAAATTGATTATAAGCCGTGATAAAAATAATTTCAAAATTATAATCTGTTAATTTATCAAGCAGGTCAAATCCGTTTTCTGCCTGTATTTGAATATCCAGAAAAATAAGTTGTGGCAGGTTTGTATCTATTGCTTTTTCTGCTTCATCTACCGTAGCAGCTTCCGTAATATTATTAATTTCAGGAAAAAAGCGGGACAGCATTTTTGTAATAAGTTTTCTGCTTTGAAACTCATCGTCAACTATCAGTGCATGTATATTTTCTGCCATTCCCCGAAATAGGTTTTGTAATAAATATTTGCCATTGTAAAATACAAAAAAGAATTCATCGTGAAATAAAGAATTGTACAACAACCTTTGCAGATAATTATAGCAGCTCCAATACGATATACCCAAACAGTATATTTTCACCCTGCTTTATGTTCAATATTTTCATGTAGCTTTATGAAATGCCTTTTCACCGCAACTTTACCTATTATATTGATAAGCGCAACTGGAAGTATATTTTCCTGTTGGCATCTTTGGAACTTTGCGTCAATTGATATTTGCATTACAAAAATTCTCAATTATCCATTAATAAATTATCCATTAAATATGTCGCACTATTATACACTTGGAAAAATTCCACATAAACGGCATACGCAATTTCGTAAGCCAGACGGCAGTTTATATGCCGAACAATTGTTTTCTACCGAAGGGTTTTCAGATGATTATTCATTGCTGTATCACAGCTATGCACCAACCATGATAACCAAGACGGATGACCCAATTGATGTTTCGCCAAAAGTTGCAGAAGAAAAAATGCTGAAACACCGCAGCTTCGAAGGCTTTAAGATCAAGCCTGAGGCTGATTACCTGCAAAGCCGTAAAGCGGTATTGGTAAACAGCGATTGCCATATTGTACTGGCTGCTCCGCAAAAAAGCATGACAGACTATTTCTATAAAAATGCCGATGCTGATGAAATGATATTTGTGCACGAGGGAACGGGTACTGTTAAAACGCAGTATGGAGAACTGCCATTCGGCTATGGCGATTATATTGTATTGCCGAGGGGCACTATTTACCAGATCGAATTTAAGGATGATAAGAACCGGCTTTTCATTGTAGAATCTTTTACGCCGCTGCGTTTTCCAAAACGTTACATGAGTAAATATGGACAGCTTATGGAACATGCTCCGTTTTGCGAACGGGATATACGTACACCACAAAACCTGCAAACCATTGATGAGAAAGGGGATTTCCTGATCAAAACAAAAAAGAAAGGCGTGCTGTACGGATTACATTATGGAACACATCCTTTTGATGTAATTGGCTGGGATGGTTGTTGCTATCCTTATATTTTTTCTATTCACGATTTTGAACCCATAACCGGTCGGGTACACCAGCCACCACCGGTGCACCAGACTTTTGAGACGAACGCTTTTGTGGTTTGCTCTTTTGTGCCCAGGCTATATGATTACCATCCCGATGCCATTCCGGCTCCTTATAATCACAGCAATATAGACAGCGATGAGTTATTGTATTATGTTGCTGGTGAGTTTATGAGCCGCAAGCATGTAACCCAGGGGATGATCACGCTGCATCCTGCAGGAATACCGCACGGACCACACCCTGGTGCAGTGGAAAAAAGTATTGGTGCTAAGGAAACGGCAGAACTGGCTGTAATGGTAGATACTTTCAGGCCACTGCAAATAACCGTTGAAGGATTGGCAATAGAAAATGATGGCTATGTAATGAGCTGGGCAGAGTAGGGGCACGCCTTGCGGCGTGTTCGAACACACCGCAAGGCGGTTCTTGCCGGATACAAATTTAAATCAGGGTTGAAAAAAATAATACGATGCTTCAGATTATTGCAATGATTTTACTGGTTGGCTTATTTGCAAAATTATCTAACCGCCCCGGTATGTCCATTTGGGTTATATATCTTTTTAAGGCGGTAACCCTGTTGCTGTTGTTGTATATTATTTTTATTCTTGTGGCGGGAATAGCTGGAGTTCAAATTTCTGCAATAGTTACGAGTATAGCCGGAGGGGTATCCATTTGGTTATTAATATTTAGTTATAAAAAATTTGTACAAAAGAAACTGGATGCCCAAAAGCTAGTTGATGAGTTAGGCAAGGAGTAGGAATTAGTCTTTTGCAGTTCCTGATTACTTTATTCGTTAATCATTAATATTAAAATCATGTCAACTTATTATCCATTAAAAGCCGGCAATAGCTGGACTTATCAAAACAGCGATGGCAGCACATTTACCAATAAGATAGAAGCTGAAGAGAATGGTATGTACAGCATGTCTAATTCAACAGTGGCTCATCTTACACAGGTAAAAAAAGAAGGCAATACATTTTATACCGATAGTTACGAAGCCGGTAATATGCAGCCTTTTTTAAAAGATGATGCTGCCGCAGGCGATACCTGGGAAATAAAATACAAGGCCAATACCATCGACAGTGTTTTGAATGTCGTGGTCAAATCAACCGATGGCACAAAAGATGTTGGCGGTAAGTCTTATACAGATGTAATGGAGATGGAAGGGGTGATGAGCTTCATTGTTAATGGCAGTGTTTTTAATGCCGGCACAAAGTATCAGTGGTATTATGCAAAAGATACTGGACTTATTTTAACCGCTTCCACATTAGGCGATAATATGCCCTTAGTAAGTTGTTCTATTTAATCATAGTTATTTTTTATTTCAAAATCTATCTTATATTTAAGTTATAAAACCAAAGGCTATATGATACAATTCAATGAAATTAAAACAGGCGATTACCTTATTGCCGATAATGATGGCGATAAAAAGCAAGGAGAAGTAACAGATCTGAACGGTAACGAAAAACAGGTTTGTGTAAACACGGGTACCCAGGATTTTTGGTATGAAACCAATCAACTGAGCGCCATACCATTAGATGATGACCAGTTAACTAACCTGAAATTTCATAAGCAGGAAAATGAAGACGGAACGGTTAAGTACATGAAGGGGGCTTTCAGGATGATGATTCCTGCAAAAGATGATTTTTCGAAATTTGAGATATGGTACCGCGATGAGCATCGGAAAATTATGCAACCTATCCATGTACACCAACTGCAAAATCATTTTTACGAAATGACCAAGGTTCATTTAAATGATGAATCATTTGATTAATAGATTTTAGTGTTGAATAAAGAGACCTCAGCAGTTTTGCCGGGGTCTTTTTTATAAATCGTTGTAAATGATTAAAAAATGTGCGGTTCGCATTTTTAATGTTTTAGGCGGTTTTTTTGAAAATCTCCCAATTTTATCTCCCAGATCAGTAGAAATTACCGAATTTCGCCCTTTTTTGTGGAAAACCCTTCGAATTGTTGGTAATTCAATCTGTTTTTTGCTGTTAATTAAATAATAACTCCTATCTTTGCGCTCCAAAAATTATGGCTAAACAGGCACTTATTAAACAAGATGGAGTAATAATTGAAGCGTTGAGCAATGCTATGTTTAAG
>JBBQLS010000077.1:0-15885 GCA_038328115.1 Chitinophagales bacterium | reverse complement strand
AGCTCAATTTTTTCAACCCTAAATTTAAGTACCCCTGCCGGCACTATTACATCAACCACATCGCCTATAATTTTTCCTAACAGGCTTTTTCCAATGGGAGATGTAACTGAGATTTTGCCCAGCTTAAGATCCGCCTCGTTTTCAGAAACAATTTTATAAGTTACCTGCTTCTTGGTATTCATATTGGTTAAAGTAACCTTGGTTAAAATAGACACTTTACTGGTATCAATATTACTTTCATCCAAAATACGTGCGTTGGCAAGTACGCCCTCAAGCTGCTTTATCTTAGCTTCCAGCATGCCTTGTGCTTCTTTAGCTGCGTCGTATTCAGCATTTTCTTTCAGGTCACCCTTTTCCCTGGCCTCGGCAATAGCACTGCTTGCTGCCGGCCTGTCCACACCTTTCATGTGCTGTAACTCATCTTTCAGTCTTTCAAACGTTTCTGCGGTTACATAATTTGTTGAACTCATAACATCCGGTTTAAACAATAAAAAAAATACAACGCCTCAGGTAGCCTAAGGCGTTGCATGTATTACAAAAATAGTAAAAAAAACATACTTTCAGCTATTGAATGCAATCCGCATTGCCTTTCAAATTCCGGTGGGTGGCGTATCCGACCGGTGCTAAAAATTATACTTCCAGCTTTTCCAGTATAACCACACTCATTTTATAAAAAGCTTCAACCGAATAACCGGCAATATGTGGTGTTAAAATCACATTGGGCTGTTGGGTAAGATAGTTTAATTCGGCATTTTCCTTGGCATTAAAGCTTGCTAATTTTTCATTTTCCAGAACATCCAATGCAGCACCTGCTATGGTACCTTGTTTTAATGCATCAATCAACGCTGAAGTTTGCACAACCTTACCACGTGATGTATTTATTATAAAGGGCTTTTGCTTCAGGGATTTAAAGAAATCTTCATTAGCCATGTGCCTGGTATCGTCGGTAAGCGGCACATGAAAACTTATAACATCGGCATACCGGCAAATATGATCCAGGTTTGCTTCCTTAACATTTGCCTGCCCAAAACCATACTTGTTTTTATCATACGCAAGAATAGTTACATCAAAAACCGAAAGCAATTTTGCAAAACTGCTACCCGTATTTCCGTAACCAATAATTCCGACGGTTTTGCCGGTTAGTTCAATACCACGGTTTTCTTCCCGTATCCATTTACCGACTTTTATTTCTTCAAAACTGGGGCTGATCTTATTTATCAAATTCAGCAACAAGCCCAACGCATGCTCTGCTACCGCGTTGCGGTTGCCTTCGGGACTGCTCACACATGTTATTCCCTTGCTTTCTGCATAAGCAACATCAATCAATTCCATACCACTACCCAGTCTACCAATCCACTTTAAATGAACGGCTTTTTCTAAAATATCTTTATCAATTTTTATCCTGGTGGTAACAATTAATCCCACAGCCTTATCAATAAGTTCATACAACTCTTCGTACGTTATTTCGGGAAGATACAGTACTGTAAATCCTTTCCGTTGCAAAGTTTCCGTCAATACATCATGAACCTTTGCAGTAATTATAACCGTTTTTTCTACACTCATTTTGAAGCGATCATGCTTATTTCTACATTAACATTCTTAGGCAGGCCTTTTACTGCAACTGTTTCCCTGGCTGGATAATCACTGGTAAAATAACTGCCATAAATTTCATTTACAGCGGCAAACAAACTCATATCACTTAAAAAAATGGTTGTTTTAACCACGTCAGCAAATTCCATCCCTGCTTCTGTCAATATGGCTTTCAGGTTTTTCATTACCTGGTGCGTTTCTTCTGTAAGATCGGCATTTACCAACTCGCCGCTACCCGGCAACAGCGCCACCTGGCCCGAAATAAAAAGTATATCACCCGTCATTACCGCCTGGTTATAGGGCCCGATTGGGGCGGGTGCATTGGGTGTGTTGATTATTTTTTTCATCTTATTTTCGTTTATTTTCTTAATTGCAAATATATCTTTTCTCAACCACCTATTTTTGCAAAAAAAAAGTATGGTTGTTGTTACAGCATCGGATGGTCAATGGAATGAGCTGACCGGCTTGAGAACTAATGTTGAATGGCAACGGGTGGCACATGCATCAGACTTTGAGCAATACAAAAATGCAGAAGCGTTTTTTTGTTTAACATCGGATGAAATTCGGCCGGCATTTGATTCTTTTACACAGCCGGTTATTATTAACTCGGTTACTGAAACACTCACCGATCAGACGTTACCACCAAATGTTTATCGTATAAATGGATGGACAACTTTTTTAAACAGGCCAGTTTGGGAAATAGCCGGAGTTGCCAATGAAGAAATTGAATCTATTTTTGAAACGCTGAACATCAAAATCAATTTTGTGAAGGATGAACCTGGCTTTATTAGTGCAAGGGTTATTGCCATGATCATTAATGAAGCTTACTTTGCGCTGGAAGATAATGTTAGCAGTAAAGTTGAAATTGATACGGCCATGAAACTGGGCACCAACTACCCTTTCGGGCCTTTTGAATGGGCTTCGCAGATTGGCACCGAAAATGTTTTGGCATTACTGCAAAAACTTTATTTAACAGACAGCCGGTACAAAGCATCGCAACTTTTAATTAAAGAAGCGTCAGAAAAAAAATAATGAGCCTCATTTTAAACATAGATACCGCTTCGGAAAATGCGCATGTAAGTCTTGCAAAAGACGGGCAGGTTTTGCATTCACTCTGCAGCGGATCACAAAAAGAACATGCTGCTTTTTTGCAGACAGCCATACAGGAATTAATTAAAATGGCGTGTGTACAATTTAAGGATATTGATGCTGTTGCTGTTACTGCAGGGCCAGGTTCCTATACCGGTTTACGGGTTGGTTTGGCCAGTGCAAAAGGTTTATGTTATGCTTTAAAAATACCACTAATTACAATTGGTACGCTGGAAGTATTAACGGCTTCTGCATTGCAGCTTTATCCGCCTGTGGCAGATGAAACTATTTTATTTTGCCCGATGATAGATGCCAGGCGTATGGAAGTTTTTACAGCAATTTATCAGCAGGATCTTCAGGAATACCTGCAGCCCTGTGCTATGATACTGGACGAATTTTCTTTTGAAAAAGATCTGCTGAAAAATAAAATAATGTTCTTTGGAAGCGGTGCAGAAAAATGGAAAAATATCTGTCCCGATAGCTATCGGGGATCAAATGCCGTCTTCAAATCGGTGTTGCTTTTGCCCGAATCGCTCGGCAAGGTATCAAATATGCTATTTTTAGAAAAAAAGTTTACAGATTTAGCCTACTGCGAACCGTTATATCTCAAAGAATTTCAAGGAGTTATCTAATACAAAAATAATATTCCAAAAAAAATGTTATAATCAAATGAATATATATAGTTGCATAAACAATTAAATGTATATTTGCAGTGTTCAAACATTGTTCAAGCATATTAAAAATTAAATTCTATGATGGTTGCATCTCAAAAAGAGCAGGACAATTCAGGTTCTGCAAAAAATTCTCCAATTAATGTAGATTACAATGCACTTAAAAAAGCGGCATTGGTGCTACGGGCTTTGAATCACAAGCTACGTCAGCAATTATTGAAATTAATTGAGGATGAGAAAAAAATTACCGTTACAGAAATTTATGTTCGCCTCCGTTTGGAGCAGTCTGTGGCTTCTCAACATCTGGCCATTTTACGTAAAGCCGGTATTGTAAACACAGAGCGTGATGGAAAATTCATTTTCTATACCGTAAACTACAAGCGTATTGACGAAATCAGCCAGTTTGTAAAAGATCTGGTAGGATAAAATTTCTGCAAAAAGTATGCAAAGCGTTTGGGCAAACTGCCTGAACGCTTTTTTTATTTTAACTTTGCAGTTTACTTAAGCAAAAAATTCAGCATGTTCATAAAACAATTTTACACCACCTGCCTCAGCGAGGCCGCATACTATATAGAAAGTGAGGGCGAAGTTGCTATTATAGATCCATTAAGAGATACAGACGTATATATAACGCTTGCCAAACAAAACAATGCCGGCATTAAATACATTTTTGAAACACATTTTCATGCCGATTTTGTGAGCGGGCATATTGATTTGAGTAAAAAGACCGGGGCTCCTATTATTTATGGCCCTGGTGCAATAACCAGTTACGAGGTACACAATGCAAAAGACAACGAAATATTTAAACTGGGTAAAATAACCATACAGGTTTTGCATACGCCTGGGCACACATTAGAAAGCAGTTGTTATTTACTGCGTGATGAAAATAATAAGCCCCACGCCATATTTACCGGCGATACTTTATTTGTTGGCGATGTGGGTCGCCCCGATTTGAGTAGTGGAAATATGACCAGTGCTGAGCTTGCGGGTATTATGTATGAGACCATACAAAATAAAATATTGCCGCTTGCAGATGATGTAATTGTTTACCCCGCACATGGCGCAGGCAGTAGCTGCGGCAAAAGTATGGGCCCCGAAACCTTCAGCACTATTGGCGAACAGAAAAAAAATAATTATGCATTGCAACCGCAGAGCAAAGAGGAGTTTGTTGCTGCTGTAACCGACGGACTTTCTATACCACCAAAATATTTTGCCATTAATGCGCAGATAAATATGCAGGGCTATACCAGCCTGGATGCGGTTAAGCAAAAAGGATTAACGCCATTGTCTTTACCCGAATTTAAAAAGCTGAAAGCTGATGATGTAATAATTTTGGATACACGCCACGCAGATGTTTTTACCCAGGGTTTTATCCCCGGAAGTATTTTTATCGGGTTAGAAGGCCGCTTTGCTGAGTGGGCTGGCAGCTTACTGTCCTTTGATAAACCCATGGTTTTGGTAACTGAACCGGGCAAAGAAGAAGAATCTTTGATTCGATTATCAAGAGTGGGATTTGATAAGATACAAGGTTATTTAAACGGTGGATTTGACGCCTGGCAAAATGCCCGTGAATCCGTTGATATGATAGTAGATATAGAAGCTGATGAACTGGCCATGGATATTCCGCACGACCCGAACCTGGTGGTGGTAGATGTGCGGAGAGAAACTGAATTTGCCGATGGACATGTGGCCGGCGCACAAAATCTTCCGCTGAATGAAATGAATGATGTGTTAAATCTTTCTCATTTTGAAGATAACCAGAACTTATATGTGCATTGTGCAGGCGGTTACCGCAGTGTGATTGCTGCTTCACTTTTAAAGCGTGAGGGTACACATAACCTGAGAAATGTTTTGGGCGGTTGGGGAAAAATAAAAGAACAAAAAACTATTAAAGTTGAGAAAGAAGCCAGTGTTCTAAATTGATTCTAAAATATGGTCTTTAACCGGTTCTTTATTACCAATCTACTTTTCTTTGTAAGATTTATTGTAATCCCCTTTCCAGCGACGATGTGTATATAATGATTGTGGGTTCGTTATGTACTAGTATTTTGATTTGTAGTTTTCTATCGTACTAATATAACATTGCCTGAAATTTCTACAGGCCCGCAGGTGGTATTAGCCTTTAAATAATAAACATAGTTTCCCGGATCGGCTCTTTTTCCTTTATACGTTCCATTCCAACAGATAGTGGGGTTATTAGTTTCAAAAACTTTTTGCCCCAGGTAATTATAAATGATAAAATTAAGCCCTTGAACACCCAGTGGATATTTGATACCAAAACAATCATTTAAACCATCATTATTGGGAGTGAAGGAATTGGGAAGTTCAAGCCCTCCATTGCGGCTTACTGCTACAGTAACCGCATTATTACTGGTGCATCCATTACTGCCAGTTCCGGTAACAATATAGGTTGTTGTAACCCGTGGGCTTGCAACTGGGTTTGCAACCTGGCTATTGCTTAAAGCAGCAGCAGGCAACCAGGAATATTGCAATGCACCAGTGGCTGACAAACGTGAAGTTGGCATGGTACAATCAACATCATTCGATTTGGTTGCAATAACAACGGGCAGGGGTTTTATATCTATCTGTACCGAATCGGTAGCAGTGCAGCCCGTACTACCTGTTATGGTAAAATAAAATTTAGAGGAAGTGTTTACTGTTGCAACCGGGTTTTGGAGGGTATTATTATTAAAATTAGCAGCAGGTACCCAGGAATAACTGCCCACAGACCCAGTTCCGGTTAGGGTTAAAGTAATGGGTACATCCGTACAAAAAGATTGATCAGATCCTGCATCTGCTGTTATTACTATAACGTTTATAGTTTTAATTGCACTGTCTTTACACCCGTTGATATCTGTTCCAACCAACTTTATATTGTATGTTCCTGAAGTGTTGTAAGTGTGAACAGCGTTTTGTGTGTTAGCTGTATTTCCATCATCAAAATACCATTTCCAGGAAACGATTGGAGAAGTTTTTGTGTAACCGAAACCATTAAAAAAAACAGTGCTGCAATTACTGAAGCTGTTAGAAACAGTTACTGAATCAATATTGTGAACAAAAGCTGCAGTATCAATTGGAAGCACCAAATTAAAAAAATCAAACCCATCATTGCCTTTTGTTGCACCATGTGGATTATTGGCATCCTGCACAATGATTCCGCTAAAGCCTCCGGTTGCTAAATACGAGATATTGAGCGGCAATGAACTTCCGTTAAAATAAAAAACACCGCCGCCACCGCCACCGCCCGGGCCCGATCTGCCGCCTGGTACAATAGTGCTGAGGATATTACCACCATCGCCTCCTTGTGCTAATACGGTTATACCATCAGGGGTTATAATCTGGTTAACTGATAATAAAATGGTTCCTGCTGCACCGCCGCCGCCCATACCATCGTTACAATCTGCACCATAACAATAAGTACCATTAAAACCATTGGCTATAATTGAGTTATCGTAAATTGTCAGATCGGGTGTAACAATAATGATGATACCCCCACCGGCACCGCCACTAGTAGGATAGCTGGCATTATCTATATGCCCGGCACCACCACCACTACCCAAAAATATTTTACCTGCACTGGCAGCGTAGGTAAGATTTTTTCCTCCAATACCCCTGTTATCAAAAGGAACAGCACCGCATGAATCGGTTTGATAACCACCAAGGCCTCCAGTACCTCCGTTTCCTCCTCCACCTCCACCTGCATTGTGGCTGTCGCCACCACCACCACCTGCAGCAAAACTTCCTTTTCCTTTGCTATAATTTTGCGAAAATGATGCAATGCTTTCACCCTTAAAACCAGCAAACTGGCTGGTTGAAGGATATAGATAATTATTTTGATTACAAGACGAAGATGAATAAACTGAATTATAACCTGCCCCGCCTCTGAATCCCTTTCCACTAACATCAATGCTTTCGGCAGATTGCAAACTGACTTTACCAAAAGCTGCCAATATACCACCCTTTGTTCCATCCCATGGGTCGCAGGTTAAGCCGCCATTAAAATTTCCTGTTTTATAACTTGGCACTCTTACTAATTGTACAACACCATCAGGTATATCATAGTTTTTTGTCAGTTTATTTTTAAAGGTTAAAATATTACCTGTTTTCTGGCTGATATAATTGAACTCGTAGTTACCCGCATTTCTATAATCGAGTATTGTGCCAAATGCAGCAGTATTGCTGGTATCAACAACCGCACCCTTCATTTGAATAAGTAAAACAGTATCGCCAACAAAATAACCGGAATCATTGCCTACAGTAATTTGATTGGTGCATACATCATAAGCCAGCACTTCGGTATAAATATTAATAACTTCGGGAGGGTCATGCTGAGGTTTATTAACAACCGGATGTTGCATGTGAGTGTTACGTCCTGTTATGACCTGGCCTATGCAATAATTGGAAATCAGCAATAATAAAAATGAGATTTTTTTCATGATAATCACCTAAAATTAATTACTAATATCCTGTCTTTTACCAAATATATTTTCTAATAAGTAAATGTTATCCCGGCGCCTAAACCCATATCGCTGTCCCAATGTGTTGATAGGGAAATATATTTTGTGGCGATGTACCTGAACCCTGCCATGTATTCTTTATCCGTGTTTATCATCCATGCAAACCTAAGCCGTGGAGTTAACGGAATATCTTCTCTTGATAATTGAAAACGAAGTTTTCCATTTCCGTCAATTCTAAAATCTGCAACTGTCAAGGTTGGTAATGTATAGGCAACACCTGCAATAATTGTATGACGATTGTCTTTATTGCTTACCTGTCCCAACCAATTTTTTGCTTCGCTGCCAAATATATTTTTTTGAGTGCCGTGTAAATTAAAAATATTTTTTGCAAATGCTCCTTCTGTTTTATAATGATAATCGAAACCAATATATGGGTAAAGCCATTGCATTTTACCTATGTACCGCCCTATCATTGTTTCACTTTCAAAACCATGTTCAGCATGATAACCTAAATGCCAAAGGGTGCTTACTTTCCATCTGGTGTTTGCAAACATGGCCATGCCATCACTACCGTTACTTTCAATGCCCACTTTTGTCATAAAATGAAACATTTTATCATCTTTTTTTAATTGTTGCCATGCAAATTTCGGATTTGGCAATTCAGGATTTACCGGCGAATTTTCATAACTGAAAACCCTGCCCATGCCACTCATCATGTGGTATAAAATATGACAATGAAAAAACCAGTCACCGCTTGCATTGGCGGCAAATTCTATGGTATCTGTTTCCATTGGCATAATGTCAAGCACATTTTTTAAAGGTGCATATTCTCCCTGCCCGTTCAATACCCGGAAGTCGTGTCCATGCAGGTGCATAGGATGCCGCATCATGGAATTGTTGTACAAAACAATTCTTACATTTTCACCTTTCTTAATCAAAATTTTATCGGTTTCTGAAATTACTTTATTATCCAGACTCCAGACATAACGGCTCATATTTCCGGTTAAGTTAAAATGCAGTTCTTTTACAGGGGCATTGGGTAAGGTTGTTTTTTCTGTAGCCTTAAGCATTGTGTAATTCAATGTAACAATATCTGAATTTTCTGCTCCCATGTTCATTCCCTGCATACTCTTGTTATCCGGCATTTGCATATTATGCATGTCATGACTATTCGTGTTATCTTTCTTTGGTTTTTCTTCCCCGGTTATTTCAGGATACATTACGGTATTCATATCCATCACCTGGCTACTCATTTCCATTCCCATCGGTTTCATATCGCCATTCATTGCCATCATGTCGTTCATCATTTTCATACCTGCAAAGTATTTTAGTTTGGGTAATCTTTGCGCAGGCATTTTCATACCACTGCCGAGCCATAGCGATGCCGATTTAGTTCTGTCTTCGGGTGTAACCAAAAATTCGTAACTCATATTTTCCGGAATGGTTACAATCACATCATAAGTTTCAGATACTGCAATAATCAACCTGTCAACTTCTACAGGCTCTACATCATTGCCATCAGTTGCCACAACTGTTATTTTGCCACCGGAATAAGTTAGCCAGAAATAATCTGATGCACCGCCGTTCGCTATCCGTAACCTTACTTTGTCACCTGCTTTAAATTGTGGTTGTTCGGTACTCGTTTTTCCATTTATTAAAAAATTGTCATAATACACATCGCTGACATCCATTGCATTCATCCGTTTCCATTCATTGGTTAATTTTGTTTTAAGATGTCCGCTTTTTATGGCTTCGCTATAACTCTGTGTTGTTCCTTTTCTGATGGCAAACCAATCAGAAGCATTGTGCAGGCTGCGGTCAATTTCTTTTGGCTTCATGTCTGCCCATTCACTTAATACAACCGGAATAGTTGGAATATCCAATTCTTTTCTTTTGTTTAAAATCAATGCTCCGTACATGCCTATTTGTTCCTGCAAACCAAAATGGCTATGATACCAATGTGTGCCATTCTGTATAATTGGGAATTTATACAAATGAGTTGTGTGAGGTTTAATAGGCATTTGAGTAAGGTAAGGAACACCGTCATACTGATTGGGTAAAAACAAGCCATGCCAATGCAAAGCTGTTTCTTCATCCAGCATGTTATGCACATATATTTCTGCTGTGTCACCTTCGGTAAAAATTAACGTGGGCATAGGTATGCTCCCGTTTACAGCGATGGCGTGTTTTGATTTGCCGGTAAAGTTTACAATAGTATCTGTTACATATAAGTCATAACGAACGGTTCTTGGCGGTGCATTATTTTCAATTGTTTTAACGGCTACTTCATTTTGTTTTGGCAATTGCATATCTGGCATATTGTCTTGATTCTTTGCCGTGTCTTTTAGTATATCCCAGCCTGACGACAAGGCAGGCATTTCCTTCTTTGTTTGAGGGACTACTTTTTGCACAACAGCTTTTGGCTTTTCTTTTACCAGTTTCATTCCACACTTGGGACAGTTGCCGGGTTTGGAAGAATGAATTTCGGGGTGCATGGGGCAGGTATAAGTTACCGGCTGCTGCATGTTTTCTTTTTTATCCATCTCCATACCTTTCATGTCCTCCCGCTTTTGAGGTACAACCTGTGCCTTCGCAAAGGAATAAATGGAACACATGAATATGATTGCAATTAATTTTTTCATCATTCAATATTTTTATTTGCAACAATCTTTTTTACGAATGAAGATTGCTTTGAAAATCTTGATTAAGAATTTTTTTAACTTTTGCATTACTTTTAATTGTTTACTGAAAGACTATCTGCTGTTGCCTGCATCCAGTTTATAAGCAAAGTTTTTTCTTCCTGTGAAAGCACTGCATTTTTATGCATAAACTTGTAAGATGTAATTGGCATCTCATTATCCTTAATTTGATTTGCAATTTCTTTCAATTTGCTTATTTGTTTTCTGTTAGTGTTGCTGCCAAAGTCGCTAAAGTTTAGTTTCTCTTTCCCATTGCTGATATGCCTTGCCATAATCCATGCCATTGGTTGAATGTTTGAATACCAGGGATAGTTTGTGTTATTACTATGGCAGTCGTAACAGGCATTTAGCAGAATAGACTGAACATTCTCAGGGGCATTATAAACTTTAGTAAAATCTGTTGGCAATACCAGCCCATTTTTGTTGTGGGCAGGTTGTATAAATTGTAATGCAATAAATATTATGCACACTGCCAATGCTATTTTTTTATTCCGGCTCATGCTTACTTCATTTCTTGTTTCATTGTGCCGCAGGTTGGCATTGCTTTACCTAAATAAGGATTTTTAATTTCCTTTGTTTCGCTTATCCAAAAACCTCCTTTGCCATTATTATACATTGGGCAAAAATCTTTATACAGGGTTTGCCCGCCGTTGCCGAAAGTTTTTATTAAGTCTGCCATGTCTTTGGTTAGCATTTCGAAATGCTCCCTTTGGTGTGCAATGTTGCCGCCATTTGCAGCAATGTGTTCTGCATGTTCTTTAGCATCGTCTGCTATGTCGGTAAATATCTTTTGCTGTTGTGCTGATAATGTTTTTGTATCAAAATTTATAAATGTTGCCTGCAAAGTTTGTCCTGCGGCGGCTGCTCCGTTTGTATTGTCTTTTGTAAAAGCATTCTTCATGTGCAGGTATGCACCTACAATATCTTTAATTGAAACGGCTGTCTTTACCGGAAATGTGTCAGTAGCTTGCGTTGCCACTGCAGTTGTTTCGGGAACTACACTTTTATTTGCTGTATCTGCATTGTTGCTATTACTGCCGCAGGCATTGAATGCGATTGTGGTAAAGGCTGATAAGCCAAAGAATATCTTTTTCATTTTTGATTTGATTAATGTTTAAATAAATAATTACGGGCATGACTATACCATGCCTAAAAACTTATACATTAAATCATATCTGAAAACTCTGAATGGCTATGCGTATGTTGGGTATGGGTGGATGGTGACCTCGGAAAAAGTATTTGATGCCTGGGATTTCGGAATGATAGTATAAAGCATCTGTAATACAGAATGAAGAAATAAACGCTGTAACAAAAACATGGTTAGCAAGCATATTAGATTGCGGAACTGATTTATCAGTTTGAAATATTTTCAAGACTTTTTCATTACAGCAATCATCTTTTCTTTTGTGATGATGATTAGTTGCTTCATCGTGGTGTTCGTGCATTTTACCGCCTTCATGATCGAGAACCGAAACCTCCGTTGCTTCTTCTTCATTCTCGTGATGATGAGCATTGAAACCCATATCAACACCCATAGCACAAGCAAAACCAATAACCGTATTAATTGAGAATACAATCAGTAGCAAGTATGCTTTTATTCGTATGGATATATTTCCTTTCATTTAAGCTTACCTAAAATTAGGTTTATTCTTCAAAAAAAACGAACTTTTGCCTGTAAAGGTACATTCAGGTTTTATTTTGAAAGTTACACAATTATGGAAAAGATTTATATTTAGTCGCATTTGCCGTTTCCATTTAGGGCTATAATTCTTTTTAACATTCACACCATCGCATCGGAAACATCTTACGCATAAATCCATTTCTCTTTATCCCCCTTCCAGCGACGGAGTGTCTATAATAATTGTCGGGCTCTCCCTATATTATTTTTTCAGGAAAATCGCAGAATGTCCGGTAACATCTCCGGCAGCAACAGCATCTTCGTAGTAAAGTATATATTGTTTGCCTTAACTCCTGCCCTCACGTTTCAAATTGCACATAAACCCCAATAAAATACATTATGCTCGCTATTTAAAAATTCTCCTGAATTTTTCGGGAGATTTTTTAAATACAATCGGTAAAAATCTACAAAAAATTTCGTTTAACATTTTTTTATGTCTATCAGCATATCAAAATTTTATTTCCGGCGTTCCGTGATTACCCCAATTTTATTTAACCGATAAAACGCCAAAATCATGTTAACAACACGGACTGCATTTGCATGCGTATTAAGTACATGCCTTCTATTGAGCTGCAACAATAAAAATGGAAACAAGGGCTCTGCAAAATCTGGAAGCACCCCATCGCAATTTGATACTGTGCAGGTTTTACAGAATGACCCGTTGAATATAGATGAATTGAATAAAGGATTTGCCGGCAATGCAGCACAACAATTTACGGCCTCGGCAAAAAAAATATCTGTTATTAAAGGAGAGAAGGGACTTAAGGTAACCATTAATCCATCTGCACTTGAACTGGAAGATGGTACTGCAGTTGAGGGAAAGATTGACGTAACCCTTATTGAACTGACAACAACAAACGATTTATTTAAGAGCAATGCTGCAACCATGTGCAATGGCCGTTTACTGGCATCTGGTGGCAGTTATTTTATTGGTATGGAAAATAACGGGCAAAAAGTGAGAATAAAAAACGGGCATACTATCCAGATAGATTTTCCGGTAATTGCAGATGAAGAAATGGAATTGTTTTATGGTGAAAGAAATAATAATAGCAATATGAACTGGAAAAGAGCTGGTGCAAGCCTGGTTCCAAAACAGGAGGAAAGAGACTTGATTGATGTGAATAATATGGGTTATGATGTTTTTCCGGCAGAAACTAAATTTATCCGGGCCGAACTTACACTATACAGATCGTTACATGAAAAAGTGTATTACTACAATAAAAGAATGACCGTTCAGCAACTTGTGGACACACTAAACAGGAACAGCAAAAAAGTTTTTCTGGAAACAGTTTATACCTGGCCAAAGTCATTAGATACATTACCCAAAGGAACGTGGGTAGATACGGCTTATCTTTTGCGCATTTACGGACCAGCTAAACAATACTACATAAAAACATATAAAAGTCTGCAGGATGAAAACGAAAGATTGGCAAGACTTGCTGCACAAAGAGATTCGATGCTTGCAAACTGGCACCCACAATCACTTGTGGGGCAAATACAAAAATATTACCAACCTTCGGCCATCACTGCTTTAGGTTGGATAAACTGCGACCGGTTTTATCAATACAAACAGCAAACGGATGTGGAACTGGATCTTCCCATTACTTTAAACGGCAGCAAGATCCAGTTCTTCCTGATTTTTAAATCGTTTAATGGTTTGATGAATTATAATGTAGATACAGTTGGAATAGATAAAAGTGTATTCCGCAATTTACCTGTTGGAGAACCGGTTACCATAATAGGATTTTCAAAAGCCGGCGGACAGATATTTCAATGTAAAGAAGATTTTATTATAGTAAAAAATAAAACGGTAGCACTTTCATTTAAAAATGTATCACCCGGAGAAATGACAAAAATGTTCGGAAAAAATGTGAGAATCTGATTACAGTTTTATCTCCTCATCACTATCATCAAAAAAGTGAAACTCAGTTAAATGATAATTAGTGTTGGCTTTTAATTTAATACGCTGTTTGTATTTGCGGCGCCATTTGCTGAGTTTTGAAAAGAAAATCCCTTTGGTCATGTAAGCGTGTAAAATAGGATGTATCTCTACAGTTAAACCGGTATGCTTTTGCATGATCAGGTAACTCAGGTTCTTTTCTATTTCGTCTTCTAAAATAAGGGTGGATGATATTTTTCCAGTGCCGTTGCAGCTTGGGCAAACTTCGGTGGTATTTATATTCATTTCCGGCTTCATGCGCTGCCGGGTAATTTGCATTAAACCAAATTTGCTGATGGCAAGTACGGCATGCTTGGCTCTGTCCGGACGCATATAACCGTCCATCGCATCAGCCAGCTTCTTTTTATTTTCCATCAACTTCATATCAATGAAGTCAACAACAATAATTCCGCCCAAATCTCTCAGGCGCATCTGGCGTGCAATTTCTTCAGCCGCTTCCAGGTTGGTTTCCAGGGCATTTTGCTCCTGGTTATTACTTACGCTTTTATATCCGCTGTTTACATCAATTACATGCAGGGCTTCGGTATGTTCTACAATTAAATAAGCCCCGCTTGGCAGGTTAACCGTTTTGCCAAAAGCAGCTTTTACCTGCTTGGTAATACCGAAACTGTCAAATATTGGGGAGCCGTTGTTGTAGTAAGAAACGATATCAGCCTTATCGGGTGCAATACGCTGTATATAGGTTTTAGCATCGCCAAAAATGTTCTTGTCGTTAACAACAATCTTATTAAAATCTTCATTCAGTAAATCTCTTAAAATGCTGGTTGTTTTACCCTGCTCACTCAAAATTTTTGTAGGGGGTGTTGCTCCCTTTAAGTTTGTCTGAATGGTTTTCCAGGTTGCAATCAGGCTTAAAAGATCTTCATGTAGTTCGGCTGTGTGTTTGCCTTCTGCTGCAGTACGTACAATTACACCCAAATTTTTTGGCTTAATAGCTTCTATAATCTTGTGTAATCTTTTTCTTTCGTCGGATGAGTGAATTTTCCGGGAAATGGCAATGATATCATTGAAT
Source organism: Chitinophagales bacterium (assembly GCA_038328115.1). Lineage (GTDB taxonomy): Bacteria > Bacteroidota > Bacteroidia > Chitinophagales > Chitinophagaceae > Ferruginibacter. The sequence goes on along the minus strand of JBBQLS010000077.1, from coordinate 729 downwards.
GGAGTTACCACCACAAAACGACCTGGTAAAGAAAGTTCGCAACTAAGGCGTGGGCCTTTGGCTGCAATGGGTTCTTTCAATATCTGAACCAGCACATTGGGCTTGCCACTGAGTACTTCGGCAATTTTACCGGTCTTAACGATCTCCGGCTCTACTTTAAATTTGGAAAAATCAAATCCGGCTTCTGATTTATCGTTAATAGATTCAGTAGTGAATTTAAGGATTGAACGGACATAGGGGCTAAGGTCGGTATAATGCAGAAAAGCATCTTTTTCAAAGCCAACATCAATAAATGCTGCGTTCAGACCGGGAATAAGTTTTTTTACTTTCCCAAGGTATAAATCACCCACACCAAAGCTTGCATCAGCTTTTTCGCTATGCAGCTCTACCAGTTTTTTATCCTCCAACAGGGCAATTTCAACTCCTTGCGGAGCCGAATTAATAATAAGTTCCTTGGTCAAACGTGAATTTTTGATAAGACCTTTACAATCGTTAAAAGGAAAACATAACTGCACACATTATCATCAGCTATTAACTGTAATGAATGCAGGTATATGAGTGCCCGGATGAGGATTCCGGGCACCGTTAAGAAAAATTACTTCTTCTTATGACGGTTCTTTCTTAAACGTTTTTTACGCTTGTGTGTTGCAATTTTATGACGTTTTCTCTTTTTACCACAAGGCATAACTAGTCTTTTTTGTGTTTAAAATAATTTTTTTAAAATATGTA
>JBBQLS010000076.1:0-16059 GCA_038328115.1 Chitinophagales bacterium | reverse complement strand
GGGTAGAGCTGGATGAGGAAAAGGTTTTTCCCGATGTGAATTTTGGGAATAATGTTTGGAAGGGGAATTGAGTATCTGGGTTGATTACAATATTGTAAATCACTTTGGCTTATACTCAAAAATCAGTACCGCATTTTCTTCTAAGCTAGCTTTAGAAAATAATTCGTACCGCTTATCTCCTGCATTTACTACAATAAGTGCGGTATTAGGTCGCACATTGATCAGGTTTTCGGCAAACAAAACAATAAACATGAACAACAGTATTCATCCCTGCATTTGGTTTGATGGAAATGCAAAAGAAGCCGCAACATTTTATTGCTCAATTTTCTCAAACGCATCCATTACAGCAGATACTCCAATGGTTGTAAACTTCGAACTATGGAGCAACAAATTCATGGGCCTCAATGGCGGGCCGATGTTTAAAATAAATCCCTCCATATCTATTTTCGTTAATTGCAAAACAATAGAGCAAACCAATGAAATATACAACAGTCTTGCCGAAGGCGGCGAACCTTTAATGGCCATTGGCAAGTACGACTGGAGCGAAAGATATGGCTGGATAAAAGATAAGTTTGGCTTAACCTGGCAGGTGATGGTGAGCACTGAAGAAAAAATTTGTCCTTCGCTCTTATTTACCGGTGATAAGTTTGGTAAGGCTGAAGAAGCCATAAAATTCTACACAGGCGTTTTTGATAATTCTTCCATTGATGTTTTGCAACATTATCCAGATGCAACTCCTTTTGCAGGTAAGGTCTTATTTTCAGAATGTAAACTGAATCAATACAACCTCATTGTCATGGATGGCCCTGGCAATCATGCTTATACTTTTAACGAAGCAGTTTCATTTGTTGTAACCTGTCAAACCCAGGAGGAGATAGATTATTATTGGAACAAACTTACCGAAGGCGGGGAAGAAAGCCGCTGTGGCTGGCTGAAAGATAAGTTTGGTATATCCTGGCAGATTGTACCGGCCATTTTAGGCCAACTGATGACTGATCCCGAAAAAGCACCACGGGTTATGCAGGCCTTTATGCAAATGAAAAAATTTGATATTGAAAAACTAAAACAAGCCTGATGACACAGATAAAAAGCTATTTAATTTTCGGCGGTATTACTGATAAGTATAGTAACCATTAGTTGCTTAGTTACGAATAAAATAAAAAATGAATTCATCAACTATTATCATAAAATAAAGACCGTTGCATAAGTTGAATTGATTCCCACAAAGGAACAAAGAACACAAAGGCTTTTCTTAGTATGCTTTGCAAGTTATAAAAATCATATTGGCTTTTACCCTGGCGCAGGTGGAATGAAACTTTTAGGAAAGAATTATCAGTTAATAAGGGCGCAAAAGGTTCTGTTCAGTTTCCGCATGAAAAACCGCTGCCGCTTGGGTTGGTAGGTAAAATTGTAAAATTCAGGGCAAAGCAGAATTTAGAAAAAACGAGATTAAAAAAAAGCAAATAGAATATGTAAACAGTGGTTTAAATTCTTTAAGCTGTTAGTAAAGCAAATCAAAACCATCTTATCCCTTGACATTTACAATTGATAAACGCCTTTTGGTTATTCTGAGCCTCACTTTTATTTGCATGACAATTATTGGAACATTGTCACATGAGTTTGGACATTTAATAGCAGCAAAACTCATGGGGTTTGAAGCACGCATTAACTATATGTCAACCATACTAACCGATAAAAACAGGTTAATGAATGACAAACAGGATTTTTGGTTTATACTTGGCGGGCCTTTGCAAACAGTGCTTTCAGGCTCAATTGGATTATTGTGTTTATCGGCTATACCTAAAAATACTCAACTTCTCACAAAAGTCCAATGGGGCTTTATTTTTCTTTCCCTTTTTTGGTTGAGACAATCTGCTAATTTTACTGTCTTGCTGGCTACCTGGTTAATTACAGGCAACTATTCCAGTCAATCAGACGAAATTAATTTGAGCAGATATTTGCATTGGCCAGATTGGATAATTGTTTCCGTAACAGCTTTTATAGGATTTATGGTTTTAGCTATTGTTATATTCAGATTTATCCCAAAGTCGCAGCGATTCACTTTTATTTTATCCGGGGTTATTGGAGGAATTTCGGGTTATCTTTTATGGCTGGTTTATTTAGGGAGATTTATTATGCCTTAACCACCTACTTCGTCTTCCACTTCCCACTCCTCAAATAAATAAACGAAATTATAAAGATGGTTGACCAGTAAACCACTTCATTACTCCATGCCATGGCTAATGAAATATAATTCAGTTTTATAAAATACCAGGTGTATAGCAGGTAAACTGTAATGGCAACAATTTCTATCATGAGGTTCACTCTTGTTTTAGCGGTGCCAGTTACGCCATTTAGCCAGATGTTTGCAATACTCATAAACATAAGCCCAACACTTACCACACGCAACACCGGAATACCCTGTTTTACAAATGCCTCTCCCTGGCCAAATAAACCAAAAAACACAGCCGGGAAAATATTTACCAGCAGGCACATGGCCATACAAAAACCAATACTCAGCAACATAATTTTGGTGATGGCTTCCAGCACTTTGTCCTCACGCTTTTGGCCCATTAAATTACTCACCATTACATTGGTGGTGCTGGCAAATGCCCACACAAAAACGCCGGTAAGGCCAAATACATTACGCATGGTATTGCTGATGGCTTTGGCGGTTTCGTTATGCAGGCCTTCAATTAAAATAAAAAATACCAGCCAGGTAGTAACGCTTATAACATATTGCAGCATCAGCGGCGCCGATATGGTTAGTATCTGTTTGGTGATGACTTTATCGTACACAAAACTTTTTAGTAACCCGTATTGCTTTTTTAAACCGGTACGGTACAAAACAATCAGTACTACTACCAGTCCAACAATTTCTGCAATAACCGATGCTACCGCTGCTCCATTAAAGCCCAGTGCCGGAAAACCAAAGTGGCCCTTTATAAATAAAAAATCCAATAAAATATTAATACCTGCTTCGCAGATAAAACCGATCATTAACCAGCGGCTGTTAAGCGAAGCTACCAAAAATGCATTTCCCATCTGGAATAAAAACAGGAAAGGGAGCCCCATGATGCGGATCTTTAAAAATTCTATCTCTACAGGGTAAGCCCTGGGATCGGCTACCTGTTTTAAAATCAACGGTGCAATAAACCAGGTTATTAAAATGCCTGCCACTGCAAACTGCAAACAAATCCGGATACCTTGTGCTAAAATCGTTTTAAATGCTTCAGGATTATCGCTGCCTGCATAACGGGAAAAAACGGCCTGCAGCGCATTGTTTAAACCATGCCCTGCTACTGCAAAAATTAAATAGAACACACCGGTAATGCCAGCATTGCCCAAAGCCTCGGTACTTAAATTACCCAAAAAAATGCTGTTGGTAAGCATATTTATCTGGGGAATAAGAATAGCAAGCGTAATAGGCATCGCAATAGACAAAATTTGTTTATTGGTAACCTTAATTTTTAAATCGGGTATTGTAGCAGTACTGTCCATAAAGTCAGCAAAAATATCTTATTTTGCCGCTGAAATGCAACATGTGAATCCATCTTTTAACATACAGGCTCCGGGAATTAATTTTGAAACAGCGCAGTTATTTGCTGAAGCAGGCCCAATGGGTGTTTCGCTGATTGTACTGGGGACCGATAATTGCTTTAATGCAGTAGTAACTTATGCTTTTGAACCTGGGTTAAGTGACACAAAGCTTACAGAAAACCTGCAGGTAATTTGCAAAACCGAATATTTATTACAACAGCAATACAGTAAAACGCATATTTTCTGGAGTTTTACCGAAAGTATTTTAGTGCCGGCTGAGTTGATGAATGCAGACCGAAATGTAAATATGCTGAACCTTGTTTTTGGCGATGCCAGGCAGGGAATCATACGTTCCGATTTTTTATACAAGCATAATCTGCACAATGTTTACCGCTTGCCCGATACGGTTGCTGATATTTTTGCAAACAATTTGCCTGTTGCCACTCAAACACATTTATTTTCGGCATTAGTTAACAGGGATATGCCTACAGGCAATCATTTGTTTACTTTTTTTTACAGCAGCAGTTTAACCATAATGCTTTGCAAAGAAGGTAAGTTGCAGGTAGTACAAAATTTTACTTACAGCAATGCTGATGATTGTGTTTTTCATTTGCTGAACGTTTGCAAAGGTTTTGAGGTAGAGCCAGATTCGGCCACGCTGCATATAAATGGTATGATTGATGAAAAATCGGGTTTGTATGCTGCCATTTATAAATATTTTTTAAATATGGAGTTTGATAAACTACGGGATGATTATACTTACATGGATGAAATAAAAAATTATCCGCAACATTTTTTCAGTCATTTATTTGCTTTAGCGTCATGCGTATAATCAGTGGCATACACGGAGGCAGAAGGATAAGCCCACCCGCAAACATGCCTTATACCAGGCCCACAACGGATATTGCGAAAGAAGGTTTGTTTAACGTTCTTCAAAACAATATTAAATTTGACTCATTAAAAGTGTTAGATCTTTTTGGCGGCACGGGCTGCATCAGTTATGAACTTGCCAGCAGGGGAGCGCCTGATATTACCATTGTGGAGAAGGATAATAAGATGTACGACTTTATTAAAAAAACATCAACAGAACTTGAGTTTGAAAATTTCAATGTGATAAAGTCGGATGTATTTCGGTTTATTGAAACAACAAACCAGCAATACGATTTTATTTTTGCTGGTCCGCCTTATGCTTTGGGAACGATTGACGACCTGCCATTAAAAATATTTGAACACAAAATTTTAAAACCAAAAGGTTGGTTTGTGCTGGAACATACACCCCGCAATAATTATAAAAAGTTTGAGCATTATAAAACCGAACGGAATTATGGAACAACAATCTTTTCTATCTTTATTCAGCCGTGAATAGTGAGTGGTGAGTAGTGAAACGTGAGTGGGCTTTTCCATCGGCAAACAACATAAATTAATAACCTTGCTATTAAAAAGCTTCAGATATCTTCTTTTACCAATTAGCTGGATTTATGGAGGCATAATTTGGTTGCGTAATAAACTGTTTGACAAAAACATTTTAAAATCAGCTTCCTTCAATTTCCCCATTATTTGTGTGGGCAATTTAGCAACCGGCGGCACGGGTAAAACACCCATGACGGAATACCTGATCCGGTTATTGAAAACCGATTTTAAAACGGCCACACTCAGTCGTGGTTATAAAAGAAAAACCGTTGGCTTTGCCATTGCTGATGATGATACAACAGCCCTGGAAATTGGAGATGAGCCCATGCAGTTTCATCAGAAATTTTCGGATACAACTGTTGCTGTTGGCGAAGAGAGAATTGTTGCTATACCGCAGTTGCTGCATCAAAAACCAGAAACTGAAGTTATTATACTGGACGATGCATTTCAGCACAGGCAGGTAAAAGCCGGGCTCAATATCATTCTTACCGATTGCTCAAACTTATATACCCGTGATTTTATTTTGCCGGCGGGCGATCTGCGTGATGTTAGAAGCAGCAGTAAGAGGGCAGACATTATTATCGTTACAAAATGCAAAGCTGATTTATCCGAAGCAGAAAAGAAAAACATCATTGCAGAGATTGATCCCGCAGCCAATCAAACCGTTTATTTTACAACCATTGTTTACGGCAAACCGTATCATCTGTTTACAAAAGAAATAATTGACATTGAACATGACTGTGGTATTCTGCTGGTATGTGGTATTGCAAACCCCACGCCATTGAAAGAGCATCTTGCTAAACATGCCGACAGTTATGATATGCTGCGCTTTGCCGATCATCATATCTTCCACAGCAACGATCTTAAAGATATTAAACAGCATTTTGATAAAATAGCACTTGATAAAAAAGTGATCTTAACAACGGAAAAGGATGCTGTAAGGCTGGAAAAATTTGTGCAGGAGTTGAAAGATTTTCCCATTTATGTTGTACCCATCGAACACCAGTTTCTATTTAACGAAGCCGGACAATTTGATAGTTCGGTAACCAGGTTTATAAAAACTTTCAACAAAGCTGTTGAATGACCGAAGGAATTACTATTTTCCAACGTCTAAGCCTAAACCACATTCACCTTTGACAGAAGAGGAATTACTTTTTGGCCTCCGACATGGAGAGGAATCTGCATTTAAGGAACTGGTAGCCCGGTTTCAGGATAAGGTATTTAATACAGCCCTTGGTTTACTTCAACACCACACCGAAGCCGAAGATATTGCACAGGAAGTTTTTATACAGGTATTCCGATCTATACAAAATTTTAAAGAAGAATCTCTTTTATCTACCTGGATATACCGCATCACCGTAACTAAATCACTCGATCATCTGCGCAGCAAAAAAAGAAAAAAACGCTTTGGGTTTTTAAGTATGCTGTTTGGCGATAATAATTTACCGGTTTACGAACCCGAAGATTTTAACCATCCCGGCGTTTTGCACGAGAATAAAGAAGATGCTGCCATTCTTTTTAAAATGATTGACCAATTGCCTGAAAACCAGCGCACAGCTTTTGTTTTAAATAAGGTAGAAGAATTGAGCTACCGGGAAATTGCCGACATTTTAAACACTACAGAATCGGCTGTTGACTCATTATTACAACGGGGGAAACAAAATCTCAGAAAAAAATTAAATAATTCTCCGCCTTAGCGCAGGGTTTTATAAAAAACGGCATCTAAATTATTAACAGTCAAATTTTACCAATGCAAAGTAAGTTTTCTAAAGCGAGGATCGAATGTATTATGGAAAGTCTCGGGGGCTTACAGCCTGCTGTTGCCCCCGATTTTTTTTACACCCGGTTAAAAGGTAAAATGCAGCCGACAGAAGTAAAGAAAAAAATTTTCATGCTTCGCCCTGCATTTATTACAGCAGCACTTGCTGTTCTATTTATAGCAAATGTCATTTCACTTTTACAAGCAGATAATAAGATACCAAAGCAGGACGCAATGGATATTTCCGGCAAACCGGCTACTATTGAGTCGTTCGCCAGTGCCTATAATATAAACACAGAATCTGTTTACGAATAAAACCAGAGTATGAGCAACAATACAAATAACCGCTGGTTTACTGTCATTACATTGCTGTTGTTAACAGCCAATATTGTAACACTGGTTTTGCTGTGGACAAATAAAAAACCACATAGGGAATATCACAATCTACCTCCGCCGCAACAGCAACAAGGAGGTCAGGTATTTGAATTTATTACGAATGAACTGAAATTAGATTCTGTACAACAGGAGACCTATAAAAAATTACGGGAAGAACATCAGTCGCAGGTAAGGCCTCTGCGTGATAGCATTGGTAAAGCGAAAGACAATTTTTTCGACCTTTTGAAACAGGAAAATATAAACGATTCGATGGTTGAAAATCTCAGTAAAAAAATCGGGAATCTGGAACAGCAACGTGATGTTTTTACTTTCAGGCATTTTCAAAAACTAAGAGCTATCTGCAATAGAGAACAAAAAAATAAGTTTGATGGCATTATTCAGCAAGCCTTGCAGCAGATGGCACCTGCTAAAAGCCAAAGACCGGGAAATGTAAAAGAAACTGTCGGCAATGATAAAAGAAACGATGCTGATGAGCAAAAACCTGACATGAGAAAAAATGCCAAAAGGCCCCCTCCACCTGATGGAATGGAACCCGACGGGGACAGGCCACCACCTCCGTCCAGGAGACCAGGAGATGCTCAGCCACCGCCTGGAATGCGGCTACCACCAGCAGGTCTACGACGTAGTAATGGTATAACACGAAGAGATAGTTTCTAATAACACTCTGATAAAACTTTAACCCAATCGATTTATGCAGCAAAATAAAATTACCATTATAAGTATGCTATTACTGGTTGTGTTTGCATTTCAGTTTTGTTCAAAAAGTGATACAACTGCAATAACGCCGGTTGTTGTTGATCCTTATGCAGCCATTAAAGTAGCATTTGGGACAAACATTGATCCTGCCAACCTCGCCAATTATGCAAACCAGAGCAAGCCTGTTTATCTTAACCCGGTAAAAGACAATACCGCAGGCAATACCATTACAAACCCTAAAGCTACTTTAGGAAGGGTTTTATTTTACGATAAGAATTTAAGTTTCGATAATTCCATCGCTTGCGGCAGCTGCCACAAACAACAGTTTGCTTTTGGCGATACGGCTGTTGCCAGTAATGGTGCAGCAGGTGGTATAACTGCACGTCATACCATGCGATTAATAAATAGTCGCTATGCAGTTGAAACAAAATTCTTTTGGGACGAACGTGCCGCAACACTGGAAATACAAACAACCCAACCCATACAAAATCACGCTGAAATGGGTTTCAGCGGATTAAGTGGCAGGCCGGCACTTGCAAACTTGCTTACCAAATTACAATCCATTAATTACTACAACGAGCTTTTTAAATTTGTTTATGGAGATATCAATGTTACCGAAGCTCGCATGCAGGAATGTCTTGCACAGTTTGTAAGAAGCATTCAATCTTTCGATTCAAAATATGATGCAGGCAGGGTAGTGGTTGCTAATGATGGACAACCCTTCGCAAATTTTACAGCACAGGAAAATTTAGGAAAACAGATTTTTTTAACAGCACCGGTTTTTGATCCTGCCGGAAACCGCATTAGTGGCGGAGCTGGTTGTAATGGTTGCCATAATGCCCCTGAATTTGATATTGACCCAAATAGTGGCAACAATGGAATTATAGCAAGAATAACCCCAGGAGGTGGTATTGATATAACTGTTACCAGAGCCCCAAGTTTACGGGATGTTACCACCGGATCAGGAATTGAAAACGGCCCTTTAATGCATACTGCAAACCTGGCTACGGTGCAAAATGCAGTAGGGCATTACAATACTATAAATATTGCTCCAGGTAATACTAATCTTGACCCAAGGTTAAGACCAAACGGCCAGGGGCAAAAACTAAACCTGACCAGTGCAGAGCAATCAGCGTTGGTTGCGTTCATAAAAACTTTATCTGGCAACAATGTGTATATTGATAAAAAATGGAGTAATCCGTTCAATTAACTTTTATTGGTAGAAATTAATAAAAACTCAAAGGATTTTATACGAAAATATTTTTTTTTGCAAGTGAGGCGCAGAAGCACTGAAAAAATACTTCTTCAATTCTGTGTTTTTGTGCCTCACTTGCAACTTAAATTTTGCCGAAGACAAAATAAAAAATCTGTGTTAATCAGTTTAAAAAATAAATGCACTGAGCTTGTCTAAGTGTATGAGATTCTATCGTGCTATCTCAATTTTCACCTTCTTATTCTTTATCTTTTCGTTTTTAATTAACTCTAATACATGCCCCACTTTTACTTTACGCACCGCCACAAAACTAAAAAAATCTTTTACTTCTATAATACCAATATCTTCTTTTTTTAATTCTCCTTTTTTTGATAGGAACCCAACAATATCTATCTTATTCACTTTATCTTTTTTACCGGCAGCAATAAACAGTGTGCTCCATTTTGGTTTTTCCGGTATAGGATGTTCTTCTGTTATCTCTACATCACTTGCATCGTCAACATAGCCGGGCAATTTTTCTTCTTCCGATAAAATTATAATAGCAGTGCCGCTGGCAGCCATCCGGGCTGTACGGCCATTACGATGTGTAAAGGCATCTTCTGTATCAGGTAAATGATAGTGCACAATGTAACGGATATTGGGAATATCCAAACCACGAGAAGCAAGATCGGTTGTTACCAGAATATTACTGGTACCATTACGGAATTTACAAAGTGCTGCATCTCTTTCCTGCTGCTCCATTCCACCATGATAAAAAACATTGAGTATGCCTTTTTCACTTAACAGGTTACTGGTACGTTCAACAGCAACACGGTGGTTACAAAAAACTACTGTTGAGCGGTTGCCCAAATAACAGATCAATTTAAAAAGTGTATCAATTTTATCTTTATCCGGGCTATGCATGATCTTAACCTCCAGCATATTCTCCGGTTGTTCTCCTTCGGGTAAAAAATCAAGTCGCACCGGATCTTTTAACCCAATAAAATCAGGAACAGGCACTGCATAAGTTGCAGAGGTTAGTATCCTCTTCTTAACATTTTTAAGCGACCCAACAATGAAAGACATCTCCTCTGTAAAACCAAGTTCCAGCGATTTATCAAATTCATCCAGTACCAGCGTTTTAATATTATCAAGTTCAAAATTATTGCGACGGATATGATCAGCCAGGCGGCCTGCTGTGCCAATAATTAATGCGGGTGCTTCTTTTAAATTATTTTCTTCAGTTTCACGTTTATGACCTCCATAGCAAAGTGTTACTTTAAAACCAGTTTGCATTTTACGGAAAACATCATCTATCTGTATGGCAAGTTCACGGCTTGGCACAATTATCAATGCCTGAACTCCATTTACTTCGGGGTTTAAAGTTTCCAATAAAGGAAGAAGAAAAGCGACTGTCTTACCCGAACCGGTAGCCGATAAAAGCACTACATTATCGTTTTTTGCATTTGCTTCCAGCGAAGCCTGCTGTATTTCATTCAGTGCTTCAAAACGAAGACTTTCTAAAATAAGCGGTATATTAATTTGTTGCATAGCTGCAAAAATACGCATAGTTGAGGGGATATGCTAACTTAATGCATCATGCAATATGGAGAATGATTTAAGTTTTGCTTCACCATCATAAATATAAGTGGCAGCCATTAACTCATCAATACCCGTTTCTGTAATAAATGCTGAAAGTTCCGTACGCAGGGTATCCTTGCAACCGGTAAAAGTACAGGACAACATATTGTTGATCATAGCTTTTACTTCAGGGTTATCATAAGCCGCGGGTAAATCGCCAGGCGGCATTAAAGGTTTACGTGTGTTGGTAATTACGCCAATAAACATGTTGAGGAGACTGGTTGATAAGAACGCAGCTTCTTTATCCGTATCAGCAGCAATAACATTTACACAAGCCATTACATAAGGTACTGCCAATTGTTTGGAAGCTTTAAAATTTTTACGATAAATATTGATTGCCACACGAAACTGTGCAGGTGCAAAATGTGCAGCAAATGCATAAGGCAATCCCATTTCGGCGGCCAGGTAAGCACTATCGGTGCTGGAGCCAAGTATCCAGATCGGAATATCCAAACCCTCGCCAGGAAAAGCACGAACTTTGGCAACGCTGTTTTCTTTACTAAAATATGTTTGCAGCTGTTTTACATCTATCGGAAAGTCATTCGATGTTTCAATGTGATTTCGACGCAGTGCCAAAGCTGTTAACTGGTCAGTACCAGGTGCTCTTCCCAAACCCAGGTCAATTCTTCCGGGGTATATTGTTTCCAGCGTTCCAAATTGTTCTGCCACTTGCAACGGACTATGATTGGGAAGCATGATACCGCCTGAACCCACACGAATGGTTTTTGTTTTGCCGGCCACATGGCCTATTAAAACTGCTGTGGCAGAACTGGCAATATGTGCCATGTTATGATGCTCTGCCATCCAAAGACGATTATACCCCAATAATTCGGCATGCTGCGCCGTTGCAACCGTTGCTGCTATGGCCGTTCCTGGATTTCCCCCTGCTGAAACAACCGCCAGATCTAATACGGATAATGGTATTTTTTTCATTGCCGCAGATTTTAAAAATTATTTAATAACAATCGAACTGAATCAATTTTTATTTATGGATGTCAAAGTTAAAAAGGAATTATGATGAACCCGGATAAAGAATTGCTAAAGCTGTTTAAAGAAATGAATGGCTATATACTAACACTAAACCATTACAAAGCAAATCCAATACTTACTCCGCCCCAGCGATGATAAGTACCCGTTTTAAATTCTTTGGTAAGAAAAGATTGGGTGTAGGAAAGGTATAGTTTTCTAAAATTTACAATGATGCCTGCATCTGCCTGGTAAGTAACTCTGTTTACATCGCCGGCACTAATTACGTAAGGGCTTTTACGGTTGAATAAACCGCCCTGCATGGTTGCATCGTATCCAATAACATTAACCCTGCTTTGTGTATAAAAATAATATTCAGCCTTTGGCTTTTTATTTGTAACGGGTGTAAATCGCTTATTAAAACGGCCAGCCATAAGGTTAAAGCCGCCACCAACCAGGGTATTTAATGTTCCCAGTCTTGCCTCTGCGGCGGCATTCAATAAAAAATTATTACCTACAGCAATAAGTTGTTTTTCGTAATTAACCTGGTAATTGATGATAACATCATTCTTAATCTGGTATTCCCATCCATGCGGCAAAGGGTTTTTTAACCATTTGTGAATGTTATACTGTATCTCGTAACCCAATGCTGCAGGGCCCATTACGCCAATACTGAATGCAGATGAAATTTGCTGATGCTTTATTTCATCTACCTGTACAAGCATTGTTTTTAAAGTAATATTGGCATCAAAAGGCCGGTCGCCATACAAAATGCTATCGCTTAAAATAGAAGTGGGAGTGTAGCCGAATAAATTAAAGCTGATGCCGTATTGTGGTTCAGTTTTAAATGGCTTGCACAGCAATTTTGACAACGGAAATCTTTTTATGGCCGGATGCACAAAATCAAAAGTTATACCCTGTGTATAATATTCATCCGTCTTTGTAAAATAATCATTGTCGTAATGAAAACGAAAATAGCTGTTGCGGTTGATTTTTCTGAAAGTAGAGCTGTTGTCAATTAGCTGGGCGTTTGCGTTATAACTAAAACAAAACACAAATGCCGCAGGCAGGCTCCTTAAAAATAATTTTATCACAAATAGATATACGGGTAAAATGGCTGGGAAGATGTGAGCACTTTTTATAGGTTCCCTGCGGGGCATTTAATTATGCAACAGAATAAAAAAATGTTATAACAACTGCTGTAAATAAAATTATCACTTTTGTAAAAACCTAAAATTTATCAACATGAAAAATTTACAAATTAACAGCCACCCCGCAAACACAACAGCAGACGTAAAGAAAAGACCCACCTTCAATATCAAAGCAATACTAAGTCTGCTTAGTATAACAATGCTCCTGAGCTCCTGCCAGGCAATTGGTGACATATTTAAGGCAGGTATGGGAGTAGGGATTTTTATAGTAGTGGTAGTTGTGCTTATAATCGTGTTCTTTGTAATGAGAGCGGGTAAAAAATAGCTCCTGCAATTGCATCTTCAGTAATAATAACAGCCTGTTTTTTTTCCTGTAGATAAAAAACAGGCTGTTATTCAATAATAAAATGATGTATTTGTCGTTATAGGGTTATAATTAATCCCAAAACCCAGCCCTATGAAATATTTAGTACCCTTTATTGTAGCACTATGCTGCCCGGTGATGGCTTTTTGCCAGGATATAACCGGCCTTTGGAAAGGAACCATGTATAACGATTCTACCAAGCGATCCCTTGATTATGAAATTGTTATCAGCAAAGTAAAAGGTAAGTACACCGGCTTTTCCAATACTTCATACGTAGTTAACGATAAAAAATACCACGGTATAAAAAGAATAAATGTTCGTGTAGCAAAGGATGGCAAAATTGTTTTCCAGGATGCTAAATTGCTCGAAAATAATTACGAAAGCCAGCAAAATAAAAATGTTATTCAGCTAAATGTGCTTGATTTGGCAAACAGCGGAAACGAAAGTTTTATGGACGGCATCTTTGTTACCAATCGTTCTAAAGAATACCAGGCAGTAACCGGCCGTATGAGCATAAAAAAAGTAAACCCGCTGCTTGTACAAAGCGAGTTAATGGATTACCTGCGCAAAAATGCTGACGAAGAAAATATGACGGTAGTTAAGTAAAGGTTTAGACTAAAAATTATTGTAATAAAAAAAGACCTCTTTATACCCATCGCTCTTGCTTTTTTTGCAATGGTGCATACCAATTTATGTATTGCACAATTCTGGGCAGGTTAGCCCGGTTGGGGCTGCTACCATGTGGCAGTGTATGGTGCCATATAATAAAATCGCCTGCGTTGGCAGCTATGGCTGTAGTACCAAATATGGACAGATCTGCTTCTCTGGGGTTTACATTTTCGGGCAATGCATGCAACCAGTCTTCTATATTTTTATGAAACCCGGGCACAACTGTTAAAGCACCTTGCTCTGCAGCAGTATCGGTTAAATATAAAATACCCTGCGTACCAAAGGGTATGGGTGTGGTTAAACTTACATCCCAATGCAGGCCAATACCCCTGTATTTAAATGTTTCCGTTTCCGGTGGATTAAACCCGCATTTATCGGTAGTAACTACCAGGTTGCTGCAATTCCACAACTGTTCAAATGCCTTTCGGATTTTAGGTGAGTTCCTGTTTTTATCTATAGCTGCATCTCTGTATAAAGGCACCATAATACCTTGCATGGTTTTATTTTCTTTGTACCAACTGGCTGCATCGTGTTCGTTCATTTCAAGATGATCCAGTATGGCTCTTCTGGCGGCGGCGGCATCGGATGGCGTAACGGCATTTTTAATAATAACATATCCATTTGTTTCCCAAAATAAAATGTCTTCAGATGTAAGCATGTCTGGCATAGTATCCTGCTGCACTGTGTTTCTGTTCTCAAACAATGCGTTACAGCGATGAACGGTTTCTGCTTCAATATGGCCATTGGCATGTGCCACTACCCATTTTTCAAAACATTCAAAATCGGGCCTTTGGCCATACAGAAATTGATACGCAGGAAGCAGGCCAATACCTAACATATCTAAAAGTGATGCATCCAGTTGCATTTCATCAGGATAAAGATTTGCCACTTCCGTACCGGCAATAGCCTTACTCCATAACCGTTTCAATTGATAAATACCTGTATTGCCGGTTTCAGTACTGGCTGCTAAAGCAATTTTTTCAACTGGTTTCATACAATTATTTAATGGATATTTTTTATTCTCCCGTCCACGATTTCAAATTGGATGATTGCAATCGCCGTAAATGTACTCTGTTACCCAAACTATTAGAAGATTTGTTTGTTTTATCATTTTTTTACCGGTAGATTTTTGTACTGCTGTCCCAATACTTTTCAAATTACCGTAACTTTGCGATGCATCGTGCCAAAATAATAAGCAAATACAAATAATCCCGTTTTACTGATTCAACTAACTATTTCAAATACATAAAAATGGAAAATAACACAACCACAAATGCAGCATCGTATAATGTGAATGATGAAGCCAAGTGCCCTTTTTCGGGTGCAAAACTAAAGCAGACTGCCGGTGCCGGCACCAGCAACCGTGACTGGTGGCCTAACCTGTTAAAATTAAACATCCTTCGCCAACACTCATCTTTGTCAAACCCAATGGGAGAGATGTTTGACTATGCAACAGAATTTAAAACCCTCGACCTGGATGCGGTTAAGAATGATATTTTTGAGCTGATGACCAAATCGCAGGACTGGTGGCCGGCTGACTATGGCCACTACGGCCCCTTCTTTATCCGCATGGCCTGGCACAGCGCCGGCACCTACCGCACCGGTGACGGCCGCGGCGGCGCGTCCTCCGGCACCCAGCGTTTCGCCCCACTCAACAGCTGGCCGGACAACGTCAACCTCGACAAGGCGCGTCGCCTGCTGTGGCCGATCAAACAGAAATACGGCAACAAGATTTCATGGGCCGATCTGATGATCCTGACCGGCAACTGCGCACTTGAGTCGATGGGGTTCAAAACCTTCGGCTTTGGCGGCGGACGCGAGGATATCTGGGAACCCGAAGAAGACATCTACTGGGGCAACGAGGACACCTGGCTCGGCGACAAACGCTACACCGGCGACCGCAGCCTCGAAGACCCGCTTGCCGCCGTGCAGATGGGCCTGATCTACGTCAATCCCGAGGGCCCGAACGGCAACCCCGATCCCATCGCCTCCGCACGCGACATCCGCGAGACCTTTGCCCGCATGGCAATGGATGACGAGGAAACAGTAGCACTTATCGCCGGGGGTCACACCTTCGGCAAAACCCATGGCGCAGGTGACCCGGCGCTGGTCGGGCGCGAACCCGAAGGTGCCGGTTTGGCAGAGCAGGGCTTTGGCTGGATCAACGCTTTTGGCACCGGCAAGGGCGTTCACACCACCTCCAGCGGGCTCGAAGGCGCATGGACCCCCACCCCGATCACATGGGACAACAGCTATTTCGACACGCTCTTTGGCC
>JBBQLS010000075.1:0-16065 GCA_038328115.1 Chitinophagales bacterium | reverse complement strand
AATTCCAGTTGGTCTTGCGCTAAACTGTTTACATTTTCAATTTGCTTTTCATTCAGCATTTTGTAAAAGCTTTCCGGGTTGCTGATAGCCATTGCCATGGGAAAAGCAGGCCCTTGCAATGCAGGCGATACTACAGATCCTATTTGAATAGCAAGAGGGTCGGGCATAATTTTATTTGGATAATTCACGGGAAAATCAGGGTAGAGTTGATTGAGGTAACGCCCCATCCATCCTGTACTGATGTCCTGGTTGCTGTCTTCACCGGTGAGCCAGATATCGGTTGCCCTGAAATGAGAAAAGCTGGGTTTGGGATAACTTACTGCCTGTACAATGGCAAGTTTTTCTTCATTAAATAATTGCTGCATCATTGTCATACCGGGATTTAGACCTGTTTTATCATTGCCATTCAACCTCAATATTTTTTCTTCTGCAATCGCAATATTTGGTCTTGCATTTTTATATTGGCTATAAAATTCAATGGGTATTACGGTATTCAAACCATCATTTCCACCTGCTAATTGAATTACTACTAACACACGTCCCTGCGTATCGGTATTGAATAATGATTGCAAAAGTGGCGAACCTGCAAATGCCTGCAACTTAAAGCCACCAACTAGAGCCGGGATAATTACTGATGGGATTGTATATTTAAAAAAGGCTCTTCTTTTCATTATGAAATTATTTATTAGATTACCTGATATTCCGGCCGGTTCATTAAATATTTATAAAGTGCTTTTAGTTTTTGGGTTACCAGCTTTTTATTTATCTGATCGTCTGGTTTTTGTGCAAGATTATTCCAGGCATTTGTCCAGTAATGATCCGCCTCCATACCTTGTAAATTCGAAAGCAGAATATTGCTTTTTATATGATCTTTTTCGCTTGCTGGAATATCGACAGTATATAAAAATTGTATAGAATCATTTATTAAAGCTACCGGGTCCTGAGGATCAGGTAATGTAGCCGCAAATGCTAAAACATCAATGGCCATCTTAGCCTTACTTTTTGTTGCAAAACCATTGTTGACCATCCTGTCAGTATATAAATTCCTTTTCGTGAGTGTATCTGAGTTTATCCAGAGTTTATAATATTCGGGCTGCTGATAATAAGCCGGCCAGCCTGCCACATTAGGAGGGTCCCCAATATTTTGCTGCATAGCTGCAGCCTGTGACCTTACTGATTCCCACAAACTATAATTGTCAATAAAGTTTTCAGCATCGGGGAATGTAATGCCATACTCTCTTACAAGGCCAACCGAAAAATCTATCGGGCTTTTTATCATAGTACCCCTTAGTGCTGTATCAAAAAAATGCTTGCTGCTGAAAAGCGTTTTTAGAACCGGTACTATATCATAATTATGCTTACGGAATATTTTTGCCAGCGGGGCGATAATGTTTTTTTCAGTTGAATCATCAATATAATAAAAAACAAAAAACCGGTACAATTTTCTGCAGATGAATTTTGAAACCTCCTCCTGGTTTAAAATCATATCTACTAAATCATCTGATTCAAACTGTCCGTCTGCACCTTTACGGCCCTTGATAATTGTATTGCCATAAAATGCAGAAAATTGTTTGTCGCCTGTATCATGCTGCCCTGCATTAAATGATGAGACCAGTGTTTTATAATTAATATTATGACCTGTAAGTACCCTTGCTGCGGCTTTTACATCTGTTTCTGTATAGTGTGAGCCGGAGCCTTTGCCTACAGTAAATAATTCCTGCAGTTCCCTTCCATAATTTTCATCCGGTGCTTTTTTAGTATTGGCATACCCATTCAGGTACCTAAGCATACATAAATCTACCGACATGGCTTTTACCAGATCTTTAAAATTTCCCAAAGCGTATTGACGTAACAATGCATTGTATCTATAGCAAAAAACGGGGTTTCCTGCAATTTCTGTTTGAGTTGAAAAATGGTTGTGCCAAAACAAAATCATCTTTTCTGTAAGACTATGGTTTTGGTTTATCATATTGCCAATCCACCATTGTTTGTAAGAGTTCGTACGTCGGCCGGTTGTCATTCCATCAAACTTAGTTGCATTTACCCAAGAGGCTCCCAATGGAATTTCTGCATCAATTATTTTTTCATCAGTATAGTTATTGAGCGGGGCCGGCGAAAAAGCCTTTGAAGGAATCAGTATTTCAACAACTGCCTTTTTTAAGGATAATTTTTTAAAATATTCTATATCCTGAATACCTGCACCAAATTGAGTGCGCTTTAAAAAATGAATAATAGCAGGGGTATCCCATTTCCCCTTATACTTTTTTAAAGTGGATAATGGGTTGCTAATGTTATCTATATTATTGGCAAGCAATCTTTGTAAGAATATTTTTCCAAAAAACTCGTTACGATTCATAATGAAAAGTTATGCAATAACAAAACCCGTTATTGCAAATGATACTTCATTTACATGGCGTTAACAAAGTTGAGTTGCAGCTCCCATTTACAGGTATCATTTACCTGCTATGTTGAATGAGCACTTTCTGTTCCGCTTGCTGCCTTCAGCAACCGGAACCTAATGATTTTCATTTGCCTGTAATACTCTTAAAAGATTTCCTCCAAGAATTTTATTAATATCTTTTTTAGAATACCCTTTTTCTATTAAAGCCTTTGTAATTAAGGGATATGTTGAAACATCATCTAATTGTTGTGGAGGAACAACAATACCGTCAAAGTCTGAACCAATACCTACGTAGTCAACACCTACTAAATTAATGACGTAAACAATGTGTTCGATAACCAAAGAAAAGGGAGCTCTTAATTTATCTGACTCTTCTTTATATTTTTCATGAATCATTTCTTCGGCTATATTTTCATTCTTTGTTGCAAGCACTAAGGAGTCATATTCTTTTTTATGGCTTTCCATAAATGCATCTTCCCGTTTCTTTTCTGTTGGGTCGATAAAACCCGAATTAAAATTAATCTGGATAACACCTTTGTTTTTAGCTATCGCTTTTATTTGATCGTCTTTTAAATTTCTTGGTACAGGGCAAAGTGCATAAACCGAACTATGAGATGCAATAATTGGTTTTGAAGTAGTTTCAATTACATCCCAAAATGTTTTTTCACTTACATGAGATACATCAACCAACATGCCGAGCTGATTCATATGACGAACTATATCTTTCCCAAAAGCCGACAACCCTTTTTCTTTAAATGCAGGTTTGTTATTTGCATCAAAAGCACTTGTTGCCCAGTCGGTAGAATTGTTCCAGGTAAGTGTAATATATCTGGTGCCTCGTTTGTAAAGCGCATCCAGGTTTTCAATACTATTTTCAATCTGATGTCCACCTTCAAGTCCCACCAATGCTGCAATTTTATGTTGCTTTACTACGTTTAAAAGTTCTTTTACGTTAGCAACTTTTACAATTTTATCAGGATTTCTTTTGATAACAGCATCCAGACTATCAATTTGCCGGTTAGCAAATGCAAAGGGATCTATTTGATTACCATCGC
Organism: Chitinophagales bacterium; assembly: GCA_038328115.1. Lineage (GTDB taxonomy): Bacteria > Bacteroidota > Bacteroidia > Chitinophagales > Chitinophagaceae > Ferruginibacter. Next base: position 12,609 of record JBBQLS010000075.1, on the reverse strand, counting down.
TCCAGACAGAGAAGAATTGAACATCTAACCCGCCCTTTTTAAAACGGGCTAAATCACTATGGGTTTTTCCCTGCAGATCAGCATCAAGGCCATAACCATATTCCATAACTTTAGTTAAAAAGTCATTATGCGTATCAACAAGAATTGCATCTTTATGAATATCCTGATAGGATTGCGCTTTAGCAATATTTATGAATAAGCTAAGTAGGACGAGTAATTTTATTTTCATTTTATTTTTTCAGGTTGTTAACTCTTCTCTTAATTTGTTTGATAAAATTACCACTAATTCTAGCAGTGATGCTATAACAAGCAATTCATTTTTAAATTGGTTGCTAATCAGCAAACTGGTATTATACATTTTTTGCCTGGCTGCAGGCAGGCAGCTTTTTTTTTGCATCAATGCAATTTAACCCGGATTTTGCAGTTGAAATCGTAGCAAGGGTTTCAAATACAAAACAGATAAGGGTTTTAGGTTATTTTTTGGATGAAAGAATAGTGAACTATTTTGAATTCAAAAAATGTTCTGAAAGGCTTAGCTGTGAAGGATTTGGAAGCCACAGTAGATTTCAACTGCAAAATCCGGGTTTAACAAAATAAATAATTTCGTCCCACACTGGTTTTCACAGCTTGTTGCATTATTTATAACGCTCTTACGTAAAACCCCGATAATTAATGATGCTACCCCATTACGAAGCCACGCTGTCCTAGTAATGTGCCAGCAAAAAAAAATGCTGTGATATTTCCAATGGGTAAAAGGATACACGGCTATGTACATTAATGATACTCCGTTGGTTGAAACCCGGGCGGCTGCCATGCATGTGGCTTACCTATATTGCCAGCAGATGGGAAGAAATAAAAAAAGGCTGGATGGATTGATCCACCCAACCGGTTTATTACTTAAACTAAAACAAAACCGACTATTCAAAAATTACTTTGCTCATTAAAGTTTGCTTATAATAACTGCTGATGATTTTTAAAACATATACGCCGGCTGCAAGTTTTCCTCTTAGTAAAGTGATCAACTGGTTCCCCTGTACATTAACCACCTGCTTTGCAAGTACAGTTCTGCCTGTTACATCTATCAATTGCAGGCTGTAATCTCCTTTTGCGTTAGGCCCAAATGCTGCATTAATAACATTAACTGCAGGTATCGGGTAAATAACTATTTCATTTTTACTGCCATTTAATCTTACAACCACTACCCCACTGTACGAGAATTTACCATCTGTATCTATTAACTTAAGCCGGTAGTATATATTGGTTGCTGCAACCGGAATATTTATGTCATCATAATTATAAGCTGCCATATTACTGGCATAAATAAGCTGCCCGATATTGCTGAAGTTTCTGCCATCAACACTTCTTTCTACCTCAAACCTGCTGAAATTATTTACCGCAGTAATCTGCCAGTTTAGTGCTGTGTAATGCTGCCTCCAGGTTGCAGTAAAGCTGGTAAGCGTTATTGGCAATGTAAAGCAAATGTTACTAATTGTTTTAGATGCGGTGTTAATACAGCCGTCTGCCGTTGTAGCTGTTAAAACAATTGTTTTGTTGCCTGCACCAAACGGGTAAACAATCGTGTGCGGCCCTATACCTGTTGCAGTTGCTGGTGTTGCGCCTGCTCCAAAGTTCCAGTTGTACGTTGCTATGGCTACTCCCGGAAAATTATTTATCCCCGTAAAGGTAACCGCGGAGCAGCCAGATGAAGAGAATGAAATTGCGGGAACCGGTTTCCCGTTTACTTTAATAACTACTGCGTCGAAAGCTTCGCAGGTACCAATGGTACCTTTAACGGTGTAGTTATAAGTGCCCGGATTATTTACACCGCTGAAAGTTGGCTGGGCAATGGTAGTATTATCCAGGAATAGTGCAGGTGTCCAGGTATAGGTAACGCCAGCTTGTGAAGCAGAGCCGATCTGGAAAGGAGCTAAACTGCTTTCGCAAAATGATGCATCGGCGCCTGCATTCATTGCCGGTACAGGGGGATCAATAATAACCTGTACATCATTTGTATTAACAGCACAGCCCAATGCAAGCGGGCTGCCAAGGGTCCAGCGGAAAATATACGTACCGGCTACCAAACCGGTAACTGCCGTATTGGGAGCATTGGCATTTGCAAAAGCCGAGCCGCCGGGACCTGAAATATAGGACCAGGTGCCTGCATTAACAACACCGGCAGTTGCTGCCACGTTAACTGAACTGCTGTTACAAACCTGTATACCTGTGCCTGCCACAGCAGCTCTTTCTTTTACTATTACCACCTTATCAACCGAGGCATTACAGGCTGCATTTGTATTTACCCGGTACTGATAAATATAAAGGCCGGCAATCATACCGTTTAATACAGTATCCTGGTAGGTTAAATTACCCGTACCGGCTGTGGGGCTGTTTGGCCCGCTTTCACGTACCCAGGTACCGGTACCAACGGCGGGAATATTACCGGTAAGTGTTACTGTATTTGTGTTAAAACAAAGTTCCACATCTGCCCCGGCATTGGCTTGCGAAGGTGTGGCGTAGTTGGTAACTATCACGTCATCGAAAGTGGCAGGACATGCACCTATCACAGGTAATGAATACCGGAAAGTATAAACACCGGGCGCTGCGCCAAGCGTTACCATTCCTGAAACAATGGCTGTGTTGGGCGAATTGGTTGTAACTACAGCAGCACCCGGACCAGATATTAATGACCAGGTGCCGGTTGTGTTGGCATTACCGGTTAGGTTTGCACCTGGTGTATTGCATAAAGCAACATCCACCCCTGCATTTGCAGTTGCGGTAATACTCAGCACTACATCATCTGTTTTATCTGGGCAGCCTGCGCCATTGGTTGTCGTCCAGCGAAGCGTATAAGTACCCGTTACTAAATTAGAAATAGTGGAAGTTGCTAAAAGCTGGTTTGAAAAAGTGGGTGTAGAACCCGGCGGGCCTGAAACAACCTGCCAGTAACCGGTTCCAACCGCGGGCGTGGTAGCTGCCAGTGTTAATGTGGTAGCTGCTGTAACATTACAAGCAGATTGGTCTGGTCCTGCAGCAGCAACTGAAGGTTCGCTCACCACTCTAACCACCACAATATCTGTAACATCGGCACAAATACCTCCGGAACTTATTCTGTATTCAAATTCATAATTACCGGGCAGAAACCCGTTAACGAGTGTACTGGCAGTTCCGGGACTGGCCAATGTTGTTGTAGCCGGACCGCTTAGCTGGCTCCAGGTACCTGTGGTACCGGCGGGCGGCGCAGTAGCGGTTAAAGTTGTAGATGCTGGAATTGTAGGCGCACAAATATCTATATCGGCTCCTGCATTGGCAGTTATGGTCTGGTTTACCGTAACTAAAACCGTATCTCTTATGGTGGTGCAGCCAGCAACTGCCAGGGCATACTCAAAACGATACGTGCGTGCCCCGCCTGTAAATGTAGCGGTTGTAGCCTGGGTATTAGAGGGTGAAATGGAAGAAGCGGCATCAAGCGCTGTCCAGGTAACTATTGAACCTGCCGGTGCATTACCTGTTAAAGGCGTACTGGTTGATCCTGCAATAAGGCACAGATCAATACCGGCATTTGGCACAGGTGGTCCCTGTACGTTTGTGGTTGTTAAAACCTGTTCGCTAAATATGGAACCGCAGTTATTACTTACCGTCCACCTGAAAGTATAGGCAGTATTGGCAGCCATGCCGCTTGCAATAGCATTGGGTGTATTGGCATTGGGTAAAAAGCTTATTCCTGCAGATGGAGTAGCAGTCCAGGTACCGGTTTCTACAAGTAAGGGAGTATTGGCAGTAAGCCTTACATTACCTGCACATATAGAAGCATTAATACCAGTAGTAGCAATTGTAGGAACTGCGGTAGTAACTTTTACAAGCATGGTATCAGTTTTTGCAGCACAGGTTTTACCGCCCGATATGCTTAATCTTATATTGTAAAGACCTTGTGCAAGACCTGTCATGGTAAGTGATAAGGTATTAATTCCAGATAAGGTAGCCGCATTGGGGCCCGAAACCTGTGTCCAGGTATAAGTGCCCGGAACGCTTGCTGTACCAATCGGATTTGCAGTTAATGTATTACAGGGTAGTATTGGGTTACTGCCTGCATTTACAACACCCGGTGTACGGGAAACGGTAATGGCAATATCCCGGAATTCGGTGCTGCAACTGTTTGCATATTGCAAACGAAAAACATAAGTACCGGCGGTTGTCATGCCGGTAGCCGTCCAGGTATCTGTTCTTGTTCCGGCTGCTGCTGCCGTACTTGTAAAAGAAACGGTACCTATTGCAGCAGGGCCTGTAATTCTTACACCCGTTCTTGTTAAGCCGGTAATGATATTGCTGAGATCATCGTAGGTTAATGTAAAGGTGGTAGTCGTTGCATCGCAGGCCAGATCTTTATCTGCCGGGTTGCTGAGGTTTTGTATGGAGGGGTTACGATAGACTGTATGGGTACTTGATGCGGTACATCCTGCAGCATTTGTTCTTACATAAGTAAATGTATAAGGAAACGCACCCGTTAAATTACCAATAGTCACATTGGCAACCGTATTATTGGGCGTAAAAGTAGCCGTAGTTCCACCGGTAGTTTGAGCCCATACAGCAGTTTCTCCGGCTGTTAATGCAGTACCATTCAATGTTTGAGTTGTAACGGAATTAGCACTGCAAAAGCTGGTATAATTTTGAGCAGCCTGTGCTACAGGGGGGTCAAAAGTATTGGCAACGTTTACCACTACATCATCAAATCCACTGCCACAACTGCCACTTACTGTCCACCGGAGGGTGTAGCTGCCCGGTACCAGACCGCAAACCGTAGTATTCCTCAAAGTAGGCGATGTAATTACCGGCGTATTTGGCCCCGAAACCAATGTCCAAAAACCGCCCTGCGGGGGTGCTAGACCGGGGTTGCTGGCATTCATGGTAACACAACTACCATTGCAGCTTAAATTTATATCTGTACCGGCATTTACCGCTGCTGGTGCTACAATATTCAGCAGCATGGCATCACTGGTTTGGCAAAAACCATTAGAGATTGTCCAGGTGAGTGTATAAGTAGCAGAACCAGCCGGCGGAGTGTAAGTTGCATTGGGGGCATTTATATTGGGCGAAAAACTGCCGCCAACGGGAGAAACCGTCCAGGTACCAACATTGGGTGCTGTAACTGCATTTGCATTTAATGGTGCAGCGGTGTTAATGCACTGCGTAATATCCGGCCCTGCAATGGATGTAGGTGGTACGGGCAATACGGTAACGGCCACAATATCCCTGGCTAAGTAAAAATCTGAGCAACGGTTGCTAAGTTCAAAAATATAATTACCCGGCGAAAAGCCAGTTATAGTAGTTGTAAGCGCATTAGGGCTTGTAATGGTAGCTGCCGGGCCAACCAATTGTGTCCATTGGTATAGTGGCGGAACCGATTGCGGATTTCCGGCCACACCGGTAAGGCTTAATGCAGCGCCAATACAGATGGTTTGATCGGTACCGGCATTAACGGTACAGTTTTGAGCCAACATCTTTGTTGTAAACAGCAACAGGGCAGTTAATAACAGGATGCAATATTTTTTGAGATTCGTTTTCATAATTATTGAATGATTTAGTAAAGTAAATATTGAGCAATGAAGCGCAATATAGGCTTAAAAAGACATAGTTTGTTTTTGCTTTTTCATGTTGAAACCCCATATCATAGAGTGGTTCTATGCACTAACAGTTGCACCCGGCAAAAAAATTTATAGCGTATACTTTTCTACTATACAAATTTCCGTTTGTACACAATCATATATGCTATACAATTCTGTAAATAAATTGCATAATTCATACCTGTTTTAAGGGTTGCAGGAAATTTACACGGCACCTTCGTCCCAGTGGGGCTGCATGATTTATTAAGACCTTACATGAAAGCCTGCATACAGGCAGGCTCTCGCAGAAAGGCAGTTTTAAAGAAGAAGTGTGCATTACAAAAATCTCGCTGGCACAAAAAAAATACCTGGTACCACGTACAAATAAGCTGGTGATACCTGTTATCTTTAAAGCATAAAACAACTACCATGAAACGTCTGTCAATCTTAGTTATAACTATGCTGTCCTTTCATTTTTCCTTTGCACAGGACTGAAAAAAAACCGCCACTCAGTTTTCTGTAGAACAGGATAACAATGAAGTGGAAGTGATATTAGATGTGCCGGCAAATGTAACCAACGGAACCAGCTATGTGTTGTACGAAAAAGGTAAAAGCAGCCTTACCATAGATTATGAAATAGATGACGAGCCCAATTTAAGGGTGAAGAAATGTATAGACGGCAATAATACAGACCTGTTGAAATATGCCAGCGAAATACCTGATAATATTCTGGAGGGAGGCAGCGATGTAACCATATCGAATATAAAAGTTGCTGCTAAAATGCAAACCATTAACGGTTTGCAAACCCTGGTAATAACTTACGATTAAAAAAAATTTATAGCCAGTGCCAATTTTACAGGGACCGGTAAGGCGGTTGTGTACCTGGTAAAAGCAACCGGTACAAGTTTAATATATACCGATGCTCACCCCTTTATTATCAGGCTTAAATTTAATTATCAGCAAGATGGCGGAGAAAGTCTGACTAAACTTGGCACAGAAATTATAAGCACGCTAAAAAAAGCGGAGGAGTAATAAAACCCCGTTCATAAAGTCCCTTTTTAGTCTTTAAAGATAAGCATTGGCAGTATTAAAGTGTTTTGCAGAAAAGGTGTTTTAAAGAGTAGTAGCCCAAACGCAGGCAATAAACCAACCTGCGGCGGCAAAGGGTATTGAAAACTCCTGACCATGGTATCCTCGTCAGAGACGAGGGCGAAATCGTTAGTGTCCATTCTGAAATACAAAAGCTGGTTAAATCACTATTTTCGTTTTTCATGGGCAGATCTCTTACTTACTGGCGCAAATATGCAGCTTAAGTTTTGTATCGTGGTGTATCTGTACCAATATAAAAGCTTTTTAAATTCAAAGGCCGGCTACTTTATCTTGTAAGAGAATTAGTGGGCATCCGCGGCGGCAGACCAACGATCATTTACTACCCTGCATATCTACGTAGTTACTATCGCCGTTGGTCATAAGACCAGACGGTGGCGTATGTGGGTGTGGCAGTTGGCTTGCGTGCTGTTTAAGTAACAGCAACGGTTAAGAAGTTATTTTCTTTTGGGAGCACGAGAATCATTTATCGCAAGGAACAAACCCAGCGAAAATAATATAGTGATAAATCCTGCGAAATATGGTACGATACTAATCATTTTTCTTTTGGTTTATTAGTTTTAAGTAGATTCCAAAACCCAGGATTGAGGGTACCCAAAGACCTATAAATAAAGCTGCTTCATGTTCTCCATTGAACCATAATACTTCGCTAAACACAAGTGAAGCTAAAGCAGAGAAAAGTATTAAACCATCGGAAGGGGTTATTCTTTTAAGCATTTAATTTTAATTTAGTTGACTTATTCTTCATTGAGCATACCTAACAACAAACCCGGCATTTTGTTCAAAGGGCGTTTAATTTTTCAAACTTTGGCTGGTGAGGACAGCAACCGATAAAAAAAATCACGTGCTATAACTCCGGCTGCAAACCGGAAGAACTAAAAGGGCAACAAGGTCCCCGTACTAAATTTTCTTGTATTGAACTGACTATGGGAATACTTGCCAGTTGGAAACAAACTAAAAATTTGTTCTCAATTCCAGATATCTCAAAAATTCAGTCTTTTTTTCTTCTAGTTTGAATGCACCGCCATAAAAAGCGGTTACTGTGCTGGATGTATCGTCTTCTACACCACGGCTGGCAACACATAAGTGTTTAGCATCTATTACTACGGCAACATCTTGCGTTCCCAATATCTGTTGTAGTTCTTTGCCTATCTGCATGGTGAGCCGTTCCTGTACCTGAGGCCGTTTGGCATAGTACTGAACCAACCTGTTTAGTTTACTGAGGCCTATCACTTGCCCTTTGCTGATGTATGAAATGTGAGCCTTACCAATGATAGGTACAAAATGGTGTTCGCAATTACTGTAAAAAGAAATGTTCTTTTCTACCAGCATCTCGTTGTATTTATACTTGTTGTCAAACAGGGCCATTTTGGGTTTGTTGGCGGGGTTTAGCCCCTGAAAAATTTCCTTGATGTACATTTTGGCTACGCGATGAGGTGTGCCTTTCAGACTATCGTCTGTTAGGTCGAGTCCCATGATGTTCATAATGGATTCAAAATGCTGTTCTATTGCCTCTATTTTCTCTGCATCGCTCTTGTCAAAAGCATCCGCTCTCATTGGTGTATCTACAGATGTACTAACATGGTTGTCACCCATTTCATCTATCAGAATATCCAGTGTTTCTTTGGTTTCGTGCCCGTTCAGGCGGAAATTGGATAATGTTTCTATTTGTTTCATGTGTATACGTTTATTAAAATTCGATTTGTTGTATCATTGATTATTTAATAAACAACAAATCTGTAATTTTGTTTAATTTAAATTTAAAAAGATTAAACATTAAACATTCATTACGCCCGTAGTTCTAAGGTAAAAGCATTTAAAATGTACCGATTGGCTGGTTTTATTTATTTGGTTTTTATAATAGATTGCCTTTATATACCGGGCATGTTAACTGGTGGGTAGATTACAGCCATGGCATAAGACTGGTAGCCCGGAAAATTAACGTTGACGGCAAAGACATGGATTATATGGATGTGCTGAAAAACCCGGCATTGCAAAAACTGCTTTGTGATGAAGATCGCTGTGATTTTTTTAAATACGATTATTAAGATAAAACTGGCCTCTGTTTTTAGACACTGTTAACAAACAGATGGCGAAAAAACGAAGACCATTAAAAAAATCTATCTTACATAAAAAAGAGCTTGCTGCTTTTTACCAACCATAACTAACCTTAATAACAAAAAGATGAACCCATCTAAATCCTTTCGATTGCTTGTACTTGGTTTTTTGTGCCTGTTTATAAAAAGCACATTTGTGTATGCCCAGCAGATCAATGAGGCTTACAATAAAAAGATAAAAGAATATACCACTGACCCAAAGTTTCTTCCATCGTCTGTATTGGATCTTGTGGAAGATGCGAAAGTACAATCGCCGTTAAAGTTCTTTGGTGAAATTATCGGTGCTCCCGGCCTAATGCACCATACTTCAGAAATATACAGTTATTATAAACAACTGGCGCAAACCTCTCCTTACATTTCAATGAAGCAGGTGGGTACAACTGAAGAGGGGCGAGCCATTAACCTTGTTGTAATTGGGAATGAAGATGCATTAAAACAGGTGGATGAAAATAAAAAACAACTGTCGCTTTTAGCAGACCCTCGTAAAATCGGCACAGCAAATGTTGAGCAGATCATCAACACAACAAAACCTGTATTTTACCTGAACGGTGGATTGCATTCAACAGAAATGGGATCACCGGAAATGTTGATGGAACTGGCTTACCGCATGGTTACAGGAACCAGTGCAGACATTAAAAACATCAGGGATAAAATTATTATTTTGATAAACCCGGTATCAGAACCTGATGGTCGTGATAAGCAGGTGGACTGGTATTACCGGTATTCAAAAGCAAGAACAGATTTTGATGATGGCTTCAGGTATTCACCTCCCTATTGGGGCAAATATGTTTTTCATGATAATAACCGGGATGGGATACAAATATCACAGGCCATTACAAAAGCCATCTTCAATATTTATTACGATTGGCACCCCACAGTAATGCTCGATCTGCACGAATCGGTGCCGTTAATTTATATGTCAACCGGCACTGGCCCATACAATGAAACCATTGACCCTATTACCATTGGCGAGTGGCAGGTAATGGCCAATAACGATATTACAGCACTGGCTGCACAGGGATTACCCGGCGCTTTTACCTGGGCTTTTTATGACGGCTGGTATCCTGGTTATGGAATATGGGTTGCCAATAACCACAATTCCATTGGGCGCTTTTATGAAACCTTTGGTAATGCCGGTGGCAATACTTACCTACGTGATCTTAGTAGCTTTAAATATGCCGGCGATGCTGTTTTAAGCCGGGAGTGGTACCGGCCCGATCCGGCAACGCAATTGGTAAACTGGTCATCGAGGAACAATATCAATTACATGGAAGCCGGTGCGCTGGCTTCACTTAACTACACGGCAAATAATTCCAAACTGTTGTTGAGCAATTTTTATCAAAAAGGTATAAACAATATCAGGAAGGGAAAAGAAGAAAAACCCCGTGCATTTGTTATCCCTGCCAATCAGCATGACCCTGCTATGGCTGCATACCTGGTTAACCAGTTACGTGCACAGAACATAGAAGTGATGCAGGTTGATACCGGCAAAGTAAAAAATGATTATGTAATACTGCTTGATCAGCCATACAGAAATTTAGCTGTTACTTTATTAACTAAACAGAATTTTTCGAAGGATGCTAAATTCCCTCCTTATGATGATATAGCCTGGACAATGGGCTTACTTTATGGTGTTGAAGTAAAAACTGAGGATACAGTAAAGTATGCACTTAGCAATCTTAAAATGATAAACAATGATGTGAACTACGAAGGAAACATAGATGGCAGCGGTACAAATTATGTGTTGAATTATAAAGCACAGAATAATTTACTGCCTGCTTTGTATTGGATGAATGGAGAAAACAAAAATGCTTTTGCATTGGTTAGCGATACAAAAAGCAGCTTTGAAGGAATGAAAGATACTTTAGCTGCAGGGGCGGTTTTATTTAAAGGTCTCAGCAACGCACAGGCAAAAAAATTGGCCGCAAAGTTTGGTCTTGACCTGCACGCAACAACAACTGCCATGGTACCAAAACTTCATAAAGTGAATTTGCCAAGGGTGGCTATTTACCATACCTGGTACAGTACACAGGATGCAGGATGGTCGAGATATACTTTTGAACAAAAAGGAATACCCTACACAAGCATCAATAAAGATGATCTAAAGAAAGGCGATCTGAGAAAACGTTTCGATGTTATTCTTGTTCCAACTACTGGTGGAGATGCAGGTGATTTCATCAATGAAATAGATAAGAAGTTTGGCCCGATGCCTTATACCAAAACTGCTGCATTCCCTGCTCATGGTTTACCTGATTCAACTAATGACATGACGGGTGGACCGGGTTTTGCAGGCATGGAAAATTTAAGACAGTTTGCTGAAGCAGGAGGCGTAATCATCAGTCTCGATAATTCTTCCACTATCCTGGCAACAGCAGGCATAACCAACGACCTGCAGACTTATGAACCCAGCGGACTGTTTCATCCTGGCTCAGTAGTGCAGGTGAAAGCACGCAAAACAGACAACCCGGTATTGTATGGCTTTCCCGAAACATTCCCCATCTTTAAAGGAAACGGGCCGTTGCTGCAGGTAAAAAAATACAACCGGGATATGATGCTGTTGCAATATGGCAACAAGGGATTAAAAGATGAGGAAAAATACACCGGCAAAATTTTAGGTATGCCCGGCAGCGACACAGCAACGGTTGTAAAAGAAGAACCGAAGAAGGAACCGCCTTATGTAATTTCGGGCATGGTGCGTAATGAGCAAACAATAATAGGGCATGGTGCCATTTTTAATGTACCGGTTGGTGCAGGCAGGTTAATTGCTTTTACTTTCGATCCTTTGCACCGGTATCTTAATTTACATGATGCGCCTTTAGTGTGGAATGCGTTGATCAACTGGGATCATATCAGCAATCAATAATTATTAAAAACAAAAAATACAATCCTGTTATTTATTACCAACAACCTAAACTTAGTTTTATGCCGGTAAATACCATCTTTAAAAAACTTTTCTTCATTTCATTTTTATTTATTGTACAGGTTCCCGTATTTGCCCAGGGCACACGCCTGTTGCGGCAGCCTGCCATCAGTGCCACACAAATTGCATTTGCTTATGGCGGCGATATATGGACTGTACAAAAAAGTGGCGGATCTGCACAACGGATAACCAGCACAGCCGCTGTTGAATCGGATCCTCATTTTTCTCCCGATGGAAAATGGATCGCATTCAGCTCTAACCGCAGTGGCATGGCGCAGGTATATATTGTACCGTCAGTTGGTGGCGCCCCTACCCGGCTTACCTGGTATCCTGCTGCTTCATCGGCACGTGGTTTTACGCCCGATGGTGCAGCAATTTTATTTTCTTCGAGCCGTGAGAGTGCGCCTACAGGATACGGACGTTTATGGAAAGTCTCTGTAAAAGGTGGGCCATCGGAACTGCTGCCTGCACCATGGGGTTTTGATGGAAGATATTCTCCGGATGGAAATAAATTAATTGTTGACAGGGTAAGCAGGTGGGATGTAGAATGGAGGCATTACCGCGGAGGGCAAAACACGCCATTGCAGATTCTGGATCTTAAAACATTAACAGAGCAAAACATTCCAACAGAAGGAAGCGAAGACATACACCCGATTTGGATGAACAACGAAATATATTTTTTATCGGACCGTGCTTTTATTATGAATGTGTGGGCATATAATATTTCTACAGCAGCCATTAGGCAGGTTACTAAATTTACAAAGGGTGATGTAAAATGGCTTGAAGGAAATGGAAACGAATTGGTAATTGAACATGATGGTTTCCTGCAAACACTTGATCCTGTTTCGGGTAAAAGTAATCAACTGAA